>JBKHER010000014.1:0-16493 GCA_046540715.1 Halothece sp. | reverse complement strand
GTAGGGAATCAATTTCAAGTCCAATCATCTCAGGGGGTGAGACGACAGCGCTCCCCACCGCCATAGAGACCAATCTTCTCCATGCCAGTGGAAGAAAACGGATGATGTAACAGTTACGGTGCGGAATGCGGTTTAAAATTATAGTTGCAAGTTATTGTCTTTAAGGCTAAACTAGCAATAGCAATCAAGCTTCTAGCTCTTCAGGAAATTCATTCCCTAATCATATCTCTGAACCCTTTTTAGCCGTTCAGGGAGGGGAATTTTGCGGTTTTCTTTAGTTGCTAATTTTTTTTGTTTATTCAGCACCATGAGCCATAATTTCTCCGAAGCATCAGCAATAACGACTCAAATTAGCGGCAAGCAGTTGGAACGCTGGGAAGTTTATCAGCGGCTACAAGAATTACAAATTCCTTGTCGGTGCGGGTGTAATCAGCCTCTAGAGGTAGAGTTAAGTTCTCCCCTCACCGTTTGGCAGTTTTGGAATGTTATGCGTCGGGTTTTTTCCTCCCGCGAAACCCTTACTCACTATCTTGAACAATGTTGGCAACTTCCTTGTGATCATTAACCTTTATTGCAAATGACTTTTAATTCTTCATCACACTCAGAAAATTATCCCTCCCCCGCACAGGCAAAACCTTGGCATTTTAGTTACTTGGGTGGCAATATTGATCCCATTGTTGATCCACCCCCAATTAATAGTGTTTCTCTGGTTGATATTGAACCCGGGACTTGGGTGCAGATTGTTGCGCTTCCTCGAAATTCTCATTTTCCCATTGTCGGCGTTGCAGTGGGGACTTATCTTTTAATCTTAGGAAAAACCGATCGCGCAGCAGTGCGAGTCCAAGTCATTGGCAAACAGGTAACCTTAGGAAACGCGATCGCGCAACAAATTTATGTCCAACCTTTTAACTTTAATGGTTAATTAAATAACTAACTATTGATGATTATTTTTTAAAAAATCTAATAAATAATAATAGTTATCAATTAAAATCAATCAGTAATTCTTAATTGTCAATAAATGTAAATTTTTGCTAGTATTAATTCAATGCACTTAACGACTATTGAGGAAAACTGCTATGGCAACCGCACAAGGCTTACTTCAGTCTTTCGGAGAAATTAAAGACAATCCCGTCTTATTAGAAAAAAACGTTACTGAACCGATTTGTGAGGGATTAAATATTGCCCTCGCCAGTTTTCAAGCCCTTTATTTGCAATATCAAAAACATCATTTTGTCGTTGAAGGATCAGAATTTTATTCCCTGCATCAATTCTTCCAAGAGTCTTATGGAGAAGCCCAAGATCATGTTCACGAACTCGCTGAACGCTTAAACGGAATTGGTGGCGTTCCTGCTGCGAGTTTTGGTAAACTTGCTGAACTTTGTCACTTCACTCCCGAAGAAGATGGGATGTATGATGTTCGTAGCATGATTGAGCATGATCTCGCTGCCGAACAAGCGATGATTAAACTCTTACGCCAGCAAGCGGCCCAAGCGGAAAGTCTCGGCGATCGCGCCACCCGTTATCTCTACGAGCAAATCCTTCTCGCCACGGAAGAGAGAGCCTATCACTTAGACCACTTCTTAGTTCACGATAGCCTAACAACTGCCTTTGTCGGTCATGGTAGTAACTAGGAAGATCAATTAGCGCGATACATAAACCCCTTAATTCCCCATTTCAAAGGAGATTAGGGGGATTATTCTTCCCTTTTTAACTCCCCGGTTCTCTGGGCGTAATTTGCATTTTTGGCATCTCAATAATCGTTTGATATAACGCTTGGGCTGCCTGATTATTTCCTTCTGCTGTGAGGTGAATGGGATCAATAAAGGCTTGATTAGAAAAATCCTGATACTTGGGATAAAGATTGACACTGATCATATTATTCGGAAATAGTTCCTCTAATTGATTATTGGCCTTATTTAGCTCACTATAGGCATTTTGCACCTCTTGGAGATAGCTATCTCCTAATTCATCGACAATTTCTTGTTCCTGAGTAGGAAGATTGTTTAAGTTTCGCCCCGTAATTTCAGGCTGAATGGCACTAATGAGAGGAACTTTGGCCCCGGCCGCCAATTGCACCATTTGTCGCTGATTTTGGCGATATCGTTCCACTCGCGCCACTAACTCACTGGGCTGTTGAGGAAGATGAGAGGCAAGGGGTTGATTCGGATTTTGTTGTAAAACAAGGCTATTAGCGGTGGTACTCACTTCGGGACTTTTCCACCACTCTAGTCCCATTCGCAACAAGTAGCTACTTTGGACAACGTCATTAAATGGTTTTTGCAAGTAAGCGCTGAAATGCTGAAAAGGATTGCTAAGATAATTGTCGATCACAGGAATGTCCGCAAAGGATTCTTGACTGGGTAACATTAAATCTTCATAACCGCCCATCACAATAATCAAATCGGGATCATAGGGTAAAATGTCTAAAGCCATTTGAGAGAGTTGATTTCTTGACATATATCCAGGAACCGCTGCATTAATGACTTGATAGTTCCCTTCTTGAATCCGTGGCTCCTTTTCCATCAAGCGATCGCGATCGGGTTCATAAAAAGGTAACTCTTCAGGCTGATAGTCGTCAGGATTAGCTTGCTGCTCTTGGACGCGCTGGTTGAGGCCCGTTTCCAATTGTTGCGCGATCGTCTCCTGATTACTTTCATTATAGTAACCAAATGCCGTTGACCCGCCAAGGATAAAGATTCTAATTTCATCCTCGGGCTTATTGCGTGAAATTGATTCTTCTTCTCGCCATCCTTGCTCATTAATTTGCCAAAAATTACTATTTTGGTTGGGTTTTAATTCATAGGCAAAAGCAGGGCTACGTTCAACTTGTAATTTTCCTCCTTGGGATAAGCCCTGAATTGGCTCATCATTGCTTAAAAATTGCAACTTATAGGCGCGAGTAAGAGGAGAATTCTCCGGTTGTTCGGCAATGCTAGACGGTTCGCCTGTAAAGCTAAAAAACAGACGGGCAAAAATTTCTAAGACGATTAGCAACAAGGGAATAGAAACTAAAATTAATAACGGTGATTTCCCTTGACGCTTCTGTTTTTTTTATTGATGCTGAGTTTACTACGACGACGAGACTTAAACATACCTTGTGCCACTTCAATCAATCTTCCTAATTTTGAGTCAGGGTCTTTTCTAGGTTAGGAGAACAACGGCGATATTTTAGCCAGAAACCAATATAAATAAAGATCATAATCGCGATCGCGCCCCAACCCAAAGGTTCAATTCCCCAAAAGACCACTTCAATTTCATTATTTTTCCCGGGTTGTAAATACCATACCGCACTGCTGTCAGTTTGTTGAATAACTCCTGGTTCAGGATCAGAACGAATAATTTTTAATCCAAAAGGCGTTTGCAATTGAAATTCTAGATCGAGTAAGGAATTTGCCCCAATTAAACGAGAATTTTGTCCTTTAATCGTCCCTAAAGCACTCAAATCAAGATTAAATTGTAAATGAGTCCGTTGTAACAATAAAAAATTATTCTGATCGGTTTTTAATTGTGATTTTAATTGCACCAACTCACTAGGAGGTTGATTTCCCCTTTTCGGATTAAAAAAGCGATTAAATTTCGATTCTAATTGTTCGGCATTGGCAAAGGGAATCGTTAATTCGACTTCGGCCGTGGAAAGCCGTTTCGTTGTCCCTCCCAATTGACGAGCGCGTTTTTCTAAACTTTCTAACCACTCTTCCACATCCGCTTGGCTAAAATTGGTCAACTGTTTTCCCAACTGAATATGCTGGACAATTTCCCCACGGTGTAACCCGGCAATATTAATCCCTACTTCATAGTTAACACAGCCTGTCAGTAGTAACGGAATCAGTAATAGAAATAGACGCTTTCCCACTCTGATACTGTTTTGGACCATTAGCGCTAAATTGAGATCTCCCCCGAAGGGGTGATTAATATGAAATCCCAAAAATACTGCTACGCTTGATCCCCCCTTAGCCCCCCTTAATAAGGGGGGTTGGGGGGATCGGTCTAAGGGTGAAAATGGTATGCGAAGAAAACGCTTTAATAGTTGACTCAGCGATCGTTTCATCTTAATGTTTCCCTAATTACGGTTTTCGGTTTTAAAGTTTCAGGGGGAACGGTCTCCCCAATGCCTAAAAATAAACCATTTTCATCGTAAATTCGCAAAAAACGAGTCTCCTCACTTGAGTGGGATAATAATTGTCCCTGAGACCATCGTTTCCCCTCCTCTTGGGGAAGAACTTTCTTTTCTAAATGCTGAAGAGGAGAGTCTAACGGGAGTAGGGTTAAACTTCCTGTTTTTAATTGTTCTTCTAAATCAGTTAGGGAGAGACTACTTTCTAGAGAAAAGCCACTGCTTTCAGTTCGTCTTAATTGAGCTAAGGTTCCCCCTGTTCCCATGATATCCCCAAGATCACGAGCAATAGAGCGAATATAAGTCCCTTTTCGACATTGAATATAAAGCATTAACTCTGGAAACTCCCCCCTTTCCCAATTCAGAATTTCCATCCGATCAATTTCTACTTCTCGTGGGGGAACCTCTACCATTTTCCCTTGTCGCGCTAACTCATATAATCGCTTACCATCTTTTTGAATTGCACTATACACGGGGGGGATTTGGGTGATTTTACCAATAAATTGTGATAAATGAGGCTTAATTTGGTCTAGGGTTAATTCGGAAGCCGCGTTTTTTTCCAGAATTTCCCCTTCTAAATCATCACTACTGGTCCGCCAGCCAAACCGAATTGTCGCTTCATAGGCTTTGCGATCGGGAAGAAACTGTAACAGGCGGGTGGCTTTTCCCACCGCAAGGGGTAAAACTCCCGTTGCTAAAGGATCAAGCGTTCCCCCATGCCCCACTCGTTTCATTTTGGCAACTCGTCGAAACTTTGCCACACAGTCGTGAGAGGTGAAGCCAAGAGGTTTATCAAGGTTGAGAAATCCTAATAATGACTGATTATTCACTAGCTATCCGTTTCTTGGTTGTGATCGCGATTAATAGTTGATTCTACTTCGGAGAGACGTTTTTCGACTTCCGCAAGCCGATCTGAACAAGATGGGAGGTTTAAGTACGCTTTCAAAGCAGCAATGACAATCTCAGACTTACTTTCCCCAGTTTGATGCATGCGATCAATAAGAGCCTGTTCAACTTCTGGTGGAATTCTAACACCAAGGAATGGATTGGGCATTGCTTCTATCCCAGTTTTAGTCAAGCCATAGAAGAACATAATAGCAGTTGTTGATAAATCATCATTTATATTTCTCCCCAAAATGCATTAAATCTCAACTACAATTTAAGTAGATACTTGCGAATTAATAAAAAAAGTTAAAAAGACTTTTCAATTTATTGTTTTTTATGGTATGCCTTTTTTCTTTTCCGACAATCCTGAAAACGTATGTTATCATCGTGATAACTAACTGCAATAATTCTTCACTAAAAGGGGATTGACAATAGTCTTAGATCATGGTCAAAACAACTAATACCATTTCTAAAAATTGGCACTACGCCCTGATCCCCCCTTCACCCCCCCAAAGTTGCGGGAGGTTGGGGAATCTAGTGTAACTTAAGTTTTCAGAATTGGTATAAGGAAAATAATTCTAAACCTTTTTCCATCATAAAACTAAAGCTAACTGTGACAATCATTTCATAAAAACCAAAATTTCAACTTGTCAGCCGTACTCCGCCCTGAGACGACGGAGCCTGTGGCTGACCGTTGGTCAAGAACATTAACCAGCAAAAAGTAATAAATAATCAATAGGAGTGTTAAGCGTGGCAAACCACACAGAAAAAATTCTCGTTGTCGATGACGAAGCGGCAGTGCGTAGAATTTTAGAGACGCGCCTTTCTATGGTGGGATATGATGTTGTTACCGCCACTGATGGGGAGGAGGCTTTACAAGTATTTGCACAGGAACAGCCTGATTTAGTGGTGTTAGATGTAATGATGCCTAATGGAGATGGTTATTTTACTTGTAAGGAGTTACGAAAAGACTCAGATGTTCCGATTATTATGTTAACAGCGTTGGGAGATGTGGCCGATCGCATTACAGGCTTACAAATTGGGGCAGATGATTACTTAGTGAAGCCCTTTTCTCCGAAAGAATTAGAAGCAAGAATTAATACAGTGCTACGGCGGTTAAGCAAAAATACGGATTCTGTGATTCCCCCATCAGGGGTGATGCAAGTCGGTCAATTACAGATTGATACCAATAAGCGCCGCGTGTATATGGGAAATGAACTGCTACGGCTCACGGGACGAGAATATAATCTTTTAGAACTGTTGGCAAGTCACTCTGGGGAATCGATCTCTCGCACTGAGATTTTGAAGAAAATTTGGGGCTACGCGCCACAACGCCATGGGGATTTACGAGTGGTGGATGTCCATGTGTCTCGCCTTCGCAGTAAAATTGAAACCGATCCCAAAAACCCAGAGTTGATCATTACCGAACGGGGAACGGGTTATCTTTTTCAAAGGGCAAAAGTGGTTAAAAATCCAGTGGAAGCGGTGTCTGGTATCTAAGGGATTCCTATGAGTGCGAATGTGCTGTTAGAATAACTCTAGGCTATCGTTACTAATAGCGCGATCGCGCCTAACCTTAAAAATGACTCATCAACGTTTCCACTCCCTTCTTCCCTCTCTTTCCATCAAAGGAAAATATCATCTCTTATTACGGCGAGGAGTTTGCTATCTCCTCCCTTTTAGTTTAATCAGTAGCGGGGTGACCCTAGCAGATACGACCCGAAACTCTAGAGTAGAGCCTTTACCGAGCTTCAATGAAGAAAGTCATTCCTCCTCCTCTTCAGACTTAGAATCATCTGACATCTCGACTGACGAGCCAGAAGAACCGGCGGTTCCTAATTACGATTCAGTTCCCCCCATGCGCTTGGACGATGAAGAACAAGCCCCAGTGCAAGTCCAAAAATCGGAAAGTGAGTCAAAAACTGCTCTAGAGCCAATTGAGCCTTTAACCAATTCTTCCGAAACTCCCGATATTGATCCCGAAGAAACAGAACCAGAAGCAAGAGAAAGAGAAGAGACGGCTACTGAGTCCCCCCAACCTGAAGTTACTGCCGAAGAAACAGAACCAGAAGCAAGAGAAAGAGAAGAGACGGCTACTGAGTCCCCCCAACCTGAAGTTACTGCCGAAGAAACAGAACCAGAAGCAAAAGAAGAGCCTTCCCAAGCTACTGATAACCAAGACTATGTGGATCTAGATGGTTATCCGCAAACTGGGGAAGAAGCATTGCCAGACCCCCAAGTAGAAATCAGCGATCGCGAAGATAAATGTACCACGGTGATTGAAAACGGGGAACTCGTCAGTGGTAGCTGTAATCTTTCTCAAGAGGAAAACAGTAGCGAACAAACCTCTACCGCCCCTCAAGACTTACCCGAACTCCCTACAGACTTTCAGCAACCCACAGCTAATGAGCCACAACAACCTCAGACTCCAGAAAGAGAGAATTACAGCACTTATACCCCTCCTGATGACCTGCCAGAACTACAACTAGCCGATAATGGGGATACCAATCTTATGTTTCCCCTCTCTAGAGCAAGTCGGATTAGTTCTGGCTTTGGCTGGCGCAACCATCCCATCCATGGTCACCGTCATTTCCACACTGGAACTGACTTTGCCGCCCCGACAGGAACGCCTGTGGTCGCCACGCGATCGGGACGAGTTGCTTTTGCTGACTATCGCGGGGGTTATGGCTTAATTGTGGGCTTACACCATGATGAGGATAAACACGAATCCCGTTATGCTCATTTATCTCAAATTCATGTTCAACCCGGACAATGGGTGGAACAGGGAACAGTTATTGGGCGAGTTGGTAGCACGGGAACCTCAAGTGGCTCTCACCTACACTTTGAATGGCGAGTTCGCAAAGGACACCGTTGGGTTGCTGTTGATGCCACAGAACCTCTTTTAGTCGCTAGAGATAATATTAATTCTAGTCAAATTGTTTTTAATGATACCGATGCGGGTAATGGTGAGCCACAGGAAACAAGTAATAATTTCTTTGCCAGTTTACCTGAGATGCTGCACTCGGTTTCGAGAGAGCCTGCTTCTTGGATGGCGATCCCAGAATTAGACTTTCTAGAAAATACTGATTTCGATCGCGCTCATCAACGTCAAGCCGCGATCGGAAACATTTCTCAACTCAGTGATTCCATCTCAGCGCTTCCCTTTTCTTTACCGCAAGTCTTGGCTTCTTTGTTTAGTTGGCAGCCTCCCCAATTGTTTGCCGAAGATCAGGTAGAAGAAGTGCCTCAGCAACAAGCCACTTCCAATCAGTCTGAATTTACTTATCGTTATCCGAACTCAGAGGAAATTGAACGATGGAATCAAGCGAGGAATTTAGAATCTCGATCTAATCTTGAGGCTCTCGGCACCTTTCCCTTTCCCTCTCCAGACAATCCCCAAGAATTATCTAAGTCACCTTAGGGTGGGTTAAGGTAGCCAAGTAAATTAGCACAGAGTGAGTGCTAGACCGTTACTTAACGGTGCATTTTGGAGGAATTCGGAAGTTTAAAAGTAGTGGGAGCATCTTGCTCCCTAGTAGCAACCAAGATCGTTGCTGGCTTGTCATATGAAATACCCTAATGGTTGCTACAAATGAACTGGCTTAACGATCTCTTGCCCCCCTTTCAAAGGGGGGTTGGGGGGATTAGCAAGTGTAGCAGTGTTTTTTGTATTTCCTATCAATTAATTGGAATGACTATAATTCCTATTCAGATGCTTCACGGGCTTGAGAAACCCATTGATCAAACTGTTCTTGATTTTCTTCAACCCATTCTTCAGCGTGAGCGCGAATATCTTCTTCTGAGTCTTCCCCATCGCGCATTCTTTCGTTTTGTTCGCTGATATCATCAATGGGAATTTGCACTGATTCAAAGACAGAAGCTGCAGCAGGATTTTCTTCTGCAAACTCACGATTTGCTAAAACCCACATTTGGTCAAGGGCAAAGCCAAGGTTTTGTCCATCAACTGTGGTGTCTTCTTCAGTGACTTCGCCGTCTTCTTGTTGTTCTTCAGGGACTGAGGTTTCAGGGACTTCTAGCCAGACCACTTCTTCATCAGGTCTTAAAACTGAACTCACCCATAAAGGAGTCCAAGTGTAGTATAAGATTGGCTCGTCCTGCTCAAACCGAGTAATCGTGTCTGCCATTAAAGTCATATATTGCCCTTGATCATGTTCTACGGTCTCCTCTAACTCATATTCTTCAAGGTGATGCTCAATGACTAATTCACAGCCCCAACCCGGGTTACAGCCAGTTAAGTTAGCTTTCCCGTTATCGTTAGTATCGAATAATTCTGCAATTTCTGGGTCTTGTAGTTGCTCGATGTTGGTAATGTCGTATTCTTCTGCGGTTTCGCGGTCAATGAGATAACCTTGCTTCATATCCTCAACAATGATGCCCATGCGTTTTAAGTCTTCGTCACTGCCCGCTTCCGAGTAGAAGTCACTATGGAGTTTTTCCCAGTGAACGGGAGTGAAGTCTAAACCTCCACCAGCTAAGTCGGTATGCATGGTGGCATATTCTAGTTCTTTAGGTTCAACGACATCATAGCCGAGTTCTTCTAGGGCCATGTTAACGACTTCGGTTTGAAAGCGTTCTTCTAAAACACTGTAAGCTGGAGTTACTTCTACTCCAGTACCAGGCTGTTCTGCGGTTTCTTCGCTGTTCTGGTCGTCTGCTGTGTCATTTCCACCTTGCGGTTGGCATGCAGAAACGCCTAATAAAAGGGCAACGCTGGCGGTTAGGGTCGTTATCGATTTGAAATTTTGCTGGATCATAAGTAGTACGTAAGTAATTGGAAATAAGGAGTGCATTTACTAGTAGCTTTTTGGCGATTGTAAAAGGGCTCTTTAAATCCTTGTTACAATTACCTTTTGCTTTATCTTAAGCCAATAGAAGAGAGTAAGAAGTTAGCTATTAACATCTTAAGCAGAGAATAGCTTAAACTTCTCTTAACTTTATAAATATTTTCTTGATTCGTCAAGTTGAAGCGGTAATTAATTGAGGTGATTTAGATTCTAAGCGGCTAACGATTTCTAGAAATTCTTTTTCTAAGCCGACTTGAGCGCGATTAGTTTTTCCTCCTAAGTAAAGAGAGTTTCCTTGTTGTAACGCCCAAATTTGGGAATGGGAAACATAACTCATGGCTACACCAATCATTAGTAAACCAAAACCTGCATAAACAATGGGAATGCCTGGATCCGCTTTAATTTGTAAGCCAGTTGAACCGATTAAGTCTAAAACTTTTAGGGTAATCCCCTCTAGTTTAATTTCCATTCCGGGACGTACGACTCCTGTTAATTTTCCGCTGCTGTCATAAACTAGAACTGTTCCTTTTAAGTCACGGGTAAGAAGTGAGACTCCTTCACTTAAATCAGGCTTAATTGGAACCCATGTTCCCCACAGGTTTCCTTCTCCTTCTTGGTTAAGTTTTGCCATCGGTAACTTAAAAATGGGGCTATTATTGATTTGAACTTTGACAGCAGAAATCCCCCAATCCGTTTGATAAAAAGTAACTCCCTCATAGCGAAGGGGGTGATTAACATGGATGGTTTCTCGCTTGAGTTCATTTCCTTCAAGATCAACAACGGATAAGTCAGAGTAAAATTGGTCGATCGCGCCTTCATTGGTATAATCAATCCAAAAATCATTAACCCTGACTTTCCAATCTTGGGGAACTTGCGACTGTGATAATTTCCCAGCTTCAAAAATGTTTTTGACTTGGAAAGTTTCTCCAGTGGCTACCTTCTCTTGCGCCATAAATCCAGTAAAAGCCCCCCAAATTGCCCCAATTAAAATAATTAGCATACTAATATGAACAATAATTGGCCCAATGCGTCCAATTATTCCTTTTCGGGCGTAAAGTTGATTCCCTTCTTGGAAAATTTTATAATTATGTTTTTCTAATTCAGGAAGGAGTTGATCCACAGAAAGGTTAGAAAGTTTGCTACTCAGGGCGAGTTTTTCAAACTGGCTGGGGCGTTTATAATATTCCCAACGTCGTGCTGATTTGAGGGTGGGAATTTGTCGAGTAAAGCTGCAAGCCGTTAAACTGCTACCAAAGATGACGAGAAGGCTAACAAACCACCAGGTAGTATAAACATGATCTAACCCTAAGGCGAGAATGACTTGCCAAGAAAGAAAGCCTAAAACGGCAGGGTCTTCAGGATAATTGTTTTGATAAAAAGTAACTGATTGCCCTTGTTCGATAATGGTACCCGTAGCGCTAAAAAGCGCGATCGCGAGAAGTAAAATAATGGCAAGACGCAAATCTGCCAAGCGAGAAATTAATTTTTGCCATCCTTGTTTTAGCCAAGAGAGGCTCAAGTTGATAATTTGATTGCTCATTATTAAAGAATTAAAATTGATTCATCGGTAATCGTAGTAACAGAGAAAACACCCCAAAGCCAATGAGTAACGCACCGCTAACAGGGCTAATCCACCCTCCCCAACGGCGAAATTCTAAGAACTTTTTAATTGAAGCGGTAAAAGTTCCAGCAATGACTAGGGGGGTGACATAGCCACCCGTATAAGCTAACAAAAGTCCAGCCCCTAAGACTAAATCTTGCGTATTTGCCACCCAAGCCAGTAAACTTGCTAGCACGGGGGTACTACAGGGAGAAGCCACTAAGCCAAAGGTTAAGCCTAATAAATAGGAACGTACTGAGGCCGGGAAATCATCTTTAATCCATTGGGTTGCTCCCAGAGAGGGAAAACGCAGTGGGATAATTTCTAAGAGGTTTAAGCCCATAATAATCGCGATCACGCTAACAAGAAGCGGTAAACCGATCCCCACTTGGCCATAAACTCGTCCAAACCCGGCTGCAAAAATTCCCAAGCCTGCTAAAGTAGTGGCTAGACCTAAGGCAAACCAACTGGATTTCCATAAAGCACTGGTTCGCTCTTCCGTATCTGACCCACCGATATAACCTACTGTAATCGGTAACATGGACAGCATACAAGGAGTCAAACTGGTAAGCAAGCCAGCAACAAAAATAATCCCAAGGCTAAGGGGAGTTAGCTGATTTAATTGTTCTGAAACTAGCTGATCAGCAAATTGTTGCACTTGGTAGAGAAACAATTGTAAGTTTTCTAGCATAAGTAAGCCAATAGGGATTTCAACATTCGTTCTGAATATATCTTAACTTACAATGACCTTAACCTTATTGTTTGATGGCTTCTTGCATTAATTGTAAATTTCTAATTCTAATCCTATGACTGCTTTACCTGCTCCACAACCTTCTTCTGAAAATAATAATCGCGATCGACAAATGACTTCTAAAGAAGCTCCGATTTCGACGCTAAAGGAATTAGTTGCGAGTTTAGGGCGTGAGCAAAATAAAGTTCAAAATCTGTTAAGTTCTCTGGGGTTCGCCCTACGAAGTTTTAATAATCTCAACCAGTTTTTAGAGATTATTCCTCTAATGGCGGCTCGGGTTTCTGATACGGATGGAAGTGCCCTTTTACTTTATAAAGGAGAAGGAAAAATTACGCTGCAACAACTGCATTGTCAGGGAGGATTAGAGTGTCAAGAAGTTCGTCATGGCATCTCAAAAGTGACCCGAGAATTAGGCAATAAAAAAGCAACTGAACTTGGAGAAAATTTTGATCTCGATGCCTTAATTCAACGCGCTTTACCCGAGGATATTCAGGGATTTGGAACGCCGATTTTAACCAAAGGAAAAGAGAGAGGGCGCGTTTATGTTTTTACGCGCGATCGCGCTTATGAATGGACTCTCAGCCGCCAAAAACTAGTACAACTGGTTGCCGATCAAGTCGCGGTTGCCATTGCTAATAACGATTTAACCATTGAAGTGCGACAGAAAGAAAAGCTCGATCGCGAATTAGAAGTCGCCACCGAAATCCAATTCCACCTCCTTCCCCGTAAGTACCCCAAAATCAAAGGGCTGGATATCGCCGCCGCCTGTCACACCGCCAACCGCGTCGGAGGAGACTATTATGACTTTATCCCTGCTAACTACGATCAACCGCAAAATCACACCGAAGCAGAAGGAGGGAGTACCGTTCCTTGGAGTATTGTGATCGGGGATGTCATGGGAAAAGGCGTTCCCGCAGGCTTAATCATGACCCTGACTCGTGGAATGTTAAGGGCGGAAGTTCTCAACCACCATTCCCCCGCCAAAATTCTTGAACACCTGAACCGCGTAATGTACGAAGACTTAGAAAGTTCTCATCGCTTCGTCACCCTCTTTTATTCTCAATATGATCCTCAGAGTCGCCGTTTATCTTACAGTAATGCCGCCCATAACCCTCCTCTTTGGTGGGAAGCCGGCACTAACTTGGTCCATCGTTTAGATACCCAAGGAATGTTAGTCGGACTCGATACCAATTCTCAATATGAAGATAATTGGGTTCAACTCTCTCCTGGAGATACCATTCTCTATTATACTGACGGTTTGACCGATGCTGTTAACGCCAAAGGACAACGATTTGAAGAAGAAAATCTGATTCAAACCTTTCACTACGCCGCCGCCCAACGGTATAGTTCAGAAGCGATTGTAGAACACCTCTTTAACACCGTGCAGACGTTTATTGGCAATAACAAAAAATTAGTGGATGATATGACCCTAGTGGTAATGCAAGTTCAAAATCCTAATAATAATTAGGCTGAAGACACGATACAATAGACAGCACACCATCACTTACTCGTTTCGACGGAGGTTCTCATGACAACTGCCACACCAGTGAAGACTGACTATGAAGCAGTGATTGGGTTAGAAACCCATTGTCAACTTAACACCGCCACCAAAATTTTTAGCCCCATCTCCACCGAATTTGGTGCGCCCCCTAATACCAATGTCTCACCCATTTGTTTAGGTTATCCGGGGGTATTACCCGTTTTAAACCAAAAGGTTTTAGAATCAGCAGTGAAAACGGGATTAGCCCTGAATTGTCAAATTGCCCCCTACAGTAAATTTGACCGTAAACATTATTTCTATGCCGATTTACCGAAAAATTATCAAATCTCCCAGTATGATCTGCCTATTGCTGAACACGGCTGGCTAGAAATTGAAATTGCTGAAAAACCAGGCAGTGATCCTGTTCGGAAGAGAATCGGTATCACTCGCCTACACATGGAAGAAGATGCAGGGAAACTGGTTCATGTCGGCAGCGATCGCCTTTCTGGTTCCACTCACTCTTTAGTTGATTTTAACCGCGCTGGTGTCCCGTTATTAGAAATTGTTTCCGAACCAGATATTCGCACGGGGAAAGAAGCCGCAGAATATGCCCAAGAATTACGCCGCATTATTCGCTATTTGGGAGTGAGTGATGGCAATATGCAAGAAGGTTCTCTCCGTTGTGATGTTAATGTTTCCGTGCGCCCTGTGGGAAGTGATGAGTTTGGCACGAAAATTGAGATTAAAAACATGAACTCCTTTAGTGCCATTGAAAAGGCGATTGATTACGAAATTGACCGCCAAATTAAGGCGTTAGAAAAGGGAGAAGCCTTAAGTCAAGAAACCCGTCTTTGGGAAGAAGGGAAACAAGTCACGGTGAGTATGCGGAGTAAAGAAGGCTCTAGTGATTATCGCTATTTCCCAGAACCTGATCTGCCTCCCATTAAAGTTTCTAAAGCGCAGTTAGAACAGTGGCAATCAGAACTTCCCGAACTTCCCGCCCAAAAACGTCACCGTTATGAGGAAGAGTTAGGATTATCTGCTTATGATACCAATGTTTTAACCGACGATCGCGCTGTTGCTGAATACTTTGAAAAGACAATTGCCAATAATGCTGATCCCAAACAAGTAGCCAATTGGGTTACACAAGACATTGCCGCCCATCTCAATGAAAACAAACTGAGAATCACCGAACTCCCTCTCACCCCTGAAGGATTAGCGGAATTAGTGAACCTCATTGATGAAGGAACAATCAGTGGCAAAATTGCCAAAGAGATTCTTCCTGAATTGTTAACTCAAGGCGGTTCACCAAAAGAATTAGTAGAAAGCAAAGGGTTAACTCAAATCTCGGATAGCAGTGAATTAGAAGGAATTATTGATCAGGTATTAGCAGATCATCCTGAAGAAGTGGAAAAATATCGCGGTGGGAAGAAAAAACTGCAAGGCTTCTTTGTCGGTCAGGTAATGAAACGCACCAGTGGACGTGCCGATCCCAAGTTAACAAACCAAATTCTAGGCAAAAAGTTAAACGGTTAATCAGTGACCAAATAACAAATAACGAATAACAAATAACAAATGACAAATGACCGATTATCAACCCATTTCTGGAGGAGTAACTGCCCCCAATGGCTTTCAGGCTGCAGGAATTGTGGCGGGATTAAAACCCTCTCACCAAGCTGATCTTGCCCTAATATATTCCGAAAGTAGCGCGATCGCGGCAGGAGTATTTACCCAATCACAAGTTCGCGCCGCCTGTATCGATTATTGTCGTCAACAACTGCAAAAACACGCCTCCGCCCAAGCCATTCTCTGTAATTCTGGACAAGCCAACGCCGCCACTGGGCAACAGGGGTGGAATGATGCTGTGGAAACCGCCCAATTATTAGCTCAAACCCTCAAAATTGACCCTGAAAGCGTCTTACTTGCCTCCACAGGGGTCATTGGTCAACGGATGGCAATGCCAGAATTTCGAGCGGGAATTCCCCCACTAGTAAAAGCCCTAACTGAAACAGGCGGAGACGCAGCCGCAAAAGCGATTCTCACCACTGACTTAGTCACCAAAACCATCGCCCTAGAAACCACCTTTGATGGTCGCTCGGTGCGGATTGGGGGGATGGCAAAAGGTTCAGGGATGATTCACCCCAACATGGCAACCATGCTAGCCTTTGTCACCTGTGATGCTGCCGTTTCCACCTCTCTCTGGCAAGAAATGGTACAACGGGCAGCCCAGCGCAGTTTTAATCAAATTACCGTTGATGGGGATACCAGCACCAATGATTGTCTCCTCGCCCTTGCCAATGGTCAATCCCGCACCCCTGCGATTACCGAATGGGGAGAAAAAGCAGAGAAGCTAGAAGCCATGTTAACCCAAGTCTGTCAACATCTTGCCAAAGCCATTGCTAGAGATGGTGAAGGTGCAACTTGTCTCATTGAAGTACAAGTGACAGGCGCACCGAATGAAGCAGCCGCTCAACAAGTGGCAAAAACGATTGCTGGATCGTCTTTAGTTAAATCAGCCATTTTCGGACGTGATCCCAATTGGGGACGCATTGCCGCTGCTGCTGGACGGGCTGGGGTTTTCTTTGAACAAGAGAATTTGCAAATTAAATTAGGGGATTTCTTATTATTAGAAAAGGGTCAGCCAGTAGAATTTGATCGCGATGCGGCTAGTTCTTATCTTCAAAAAGCAGCGAAAGGAACTTATTTAGAAAAAGATACCGTCACTATTGAGGTTAATCTTGGGGTTGGCGACAGTTCTGGAAAAGCCTGGGGTTGTGATTTAAGCTATGATTACGTGCGAATTAATGCTGAATATACAACTTGAGGATGAGACAATAGGGAAAACTTATCACTAAATT
>JBKHER010000013.1:0-16956 GCA_046540715.1 Halothece sp. | reverse complement strand
ATGTTAGCTGTCTGAGAAAATTACAAACCCCACGGAGAATGGAATCGTGGGGCAATTAAGACTTATTTAGCACTGACCGTTTTCGGGAGATATTCTTCAATACGTTGGCGATATTCGCTCTTTTGTTTAACGCCACGCAGTTGATCCACAATTTCTTGATTACGGAAAAATTGCACCGTTGGCGTTCCCGTTACCATGGCATTTTCCGCAATATCGGGTTCATCAGCAATATCAATTTCCACAAAATGAACCTTGTCGGCGTACTCATCAATCACGCTATCTAAAATTGGTTTCAGAGTGGCACAGAGTCCACAATTGGGGCCAACATATTTCACCACTAAAACGCGATCGCTTTCATGGAATAAGCGACGGAGGGCATAACCGCCATAGTGGCGAGTTTCATTAAGATCAAAAGTTGCTTCTGTATCTGCGGTGGGTTGATCTTCGTCCTCACTACGAGCCGCACTAGCAGTAGCTTCCGCATCTTCGTCTTGATGATATTCTGTGGCTAAGTTATTGGCTGATAACCAGCGTTCTGCCAACATCGCCGCCTGACAACCGGTTCCGGCAGCGGTTACAGCTTGGCGAAACTCATGATCTTGCACATCGCCAGCAGCATAAACGCCTTCAATATTGGTTTCTACCGAGTCGGGCTTAGTAATAATATAGCCAGTTTCATCAAGGTCTAACTGTCCTTGGAATAATTGCGTATTCGGAGTGTGACCAATGGCGTAGAATAACCCTCGCGCTGGTAAATTGCTTTCTTCACCAGTTTTGTTATTACGAATTTTTACCCCTTCTAAGAAACCCCCTTCTTGTCCATAGACATCCACTGCTTCCGTGTTCCAGTGAATGGTAATTTTGGAATGATTTAAAACCCGATCTTGTAGCGTTTTACTTGCCCGCAGTTCCTCACGGCGGACTAATAAATGAACATGGTCACAGTATTTAGTTACATAAGCGGCTTCTTCGGCTGCGGAGTCACCGCCACCAACCACGACTACATCATTTCCCTTAAACATGGGGTTGGCCCCATCACAAATGGCACAAGCAGAAATTCCCTGATTCCAGAATTTATCCTCATTCGGAAGGTGTAATCGTTTGGCGTTTGCCCCAGTAGCAATAATGACACTATGGGCTTTTACTTCTCTTTCTTGAGAACGAATGGTGAAAGGGCGTTGAGTTAAGTCGGCTTCAATCACATCTTCAGTATAAACTTCTGTTCCCCATCGTTGGGCTTGGGCTTTCATCTCCTGCATAAGTTTGGGGCCAGTAATGCCTTCAGGAAAGCCTGGATAGTTTTCCACATCACTGGTGGTCATTAATTGCCCCCCTGGAGAACCGCCAGCTTGAAAGCCTTCAAACATCACGGGTTTTAAGTTGGCTCGCCCCGCATAGACTCCAGCAGTATAACCAGCAGGGCCAGATCCAATGATTACAAGGTTTTCGACGGTTTGGTTACTCATAGATTGTTCAAACTCATAACGACTACGAATAAATTATAGCGTGGTAAATCCTCACGATCACTATTCCGCAAAGGAGATCAAATTAGCTTTAAAAGAAAATATCAAGTAAATTTAAGATACCATTGATAGGATTGCTAAAGGTATTAATTCTTTCTGAGGTGCGAGTAATTCCAGAGCGTTCCACAACAATAATATCTTGATCCCGTAGAATAGGATTGCTTTCTTCATTAATACTTTGTGTGAGATCAATAGGAATTTCTCGTTCTGTTACTGTTCCATCATCATTGAGGCGAATTAAGGTCACATCGCTTTTTCTTGCCCGTTCGTCATCAAATCCCCCTCCTGCTAATAAGGCTTGATTGAGGGGCGTATTTGCCTCAACATCAATTCTTCCGGGTTGTTCTACCTCTCCCACTAAATTCACTGTAATTTCGTCAGGTGCAAAGGTCGATCGCGCTAATTGAGTCTTTTCACTAGCGGTAATTGTCTCCGCCTCAGGAATCACAATGCGATCGCCGGGACGGAGGGCAATATCTCCTTGTCCCCCGCCAGATTGAAGCAGTTCCCATAAGTCAATATTAATCGTTTTGGTATCATTTCCTCTTTCCTGTCGAATAATTTCAATCTCTCGGATTTGTGCCGTTTCTCGAATGCCACCAGCTAGACTAATCACATCACTTAAAGACGGTGGCCCCACGGTTCTTGCCCCCAAGGTTTGACCCTGAACCACACTTCCCGAGTCCTCTGGGGAAACTGCATAAGTTCCGGGGCTTTGCACTTCTCCCACGATGGTCACGCGCACAGGACGGGCATTAACTAATCGAACATTAACAATGGGACGCTTTAAGAGGTCAGAAAGTTCTTCTGTAATGACATTTGACGCTTCTTCTAGGGTTAGACCTGCAACAGGAATTGCCCCCACTAAAGGAAGGGTAATCGAACCATCGGCGAGGATTCTTTGCCGACCATTATCGCCACTAAATTCTTCTTCTTCAAAGACATTAACTTGAATGGTATCTCCGGGTCCGAGTAAATAAGGATCAGAAATAGGCGGCTGTGATGTCTCGTTACGCGGAATAGGAATGGGTTGAGGTTGATTGGGTTGAGTTTCTGGGGATGACTCTTCTTCTAAAGCGGGAATTCTATCTAGGGGAATTTGTCCCTTGGCTGTTTCAGTTAAAGTTAAGGTAATACTAATAAAAGCAAGGCTGGAAACTAAATATTGAACTCTCATTGTTATTTTCTATAACTTAATTTTGTATTAATTTTTGCCACTTTTCTGTTCCTTTGCGAGTGGGAGTTCCTTTAGCTGTAAATGTCCAAATTGCTTTTTTATTTTGAGGACTATAGCTAATATGAATGGGGCGATCGCTGCTACCGTAATAATAAAGGGAATCAAAAGGTAATTTAACCTTAACAATCCAGTCAATGACCTGTTCACTCTTAACTTTGAGAATTAAAAAATCACACGCTGCGCCTAATTTTGAGCAGTAATAATTGCCATTACGGTTGATTTCATGGGCCATGTGTTGATCACGACTGGGATCAATGCGACCATTTTTGATTCCTGTTTTCGGGTCTTTTTTATTGAGAAATCGTTTTAAGTCGGGGGAACAAAAACCATAAGTTAGTTGAAAGTTTTGATAGCCAAAGTGATCAATAATCGGATCAATAATATAAGTGTTTAGCGCTTTAATGGCAACAATACTATCAGGGTTACGGGGGTAAGGATCAATGTGATCGGCATATTTTTCATAGGTTTGGGTACAAGTACAAAACGTTTCTAAAGATAAGTATTTGCCAACTTCCATGATTAGGACTTTGAGGGCAGCTGCTCACTGATGAGTTCATCCAGAATTGATTGTACCCGACGGGGTTGCCAATTCAGTTCTTTTCTGGCTTTGGTTGCATCTACTCTCACACAGCGATCATAGATGTAATGAACGCGCTCTCGACTGAGGGGAGGTTGCCAGTTTAATAACTGTCCGATGGGAGTCAGAAGATTACCCAGAATCCGAATTAGCCAGGGTGGGGCTTCTTTTGGGGTGGGAATGCCTGTTTTTTCACTAATCAAATCAAACATTTCCCCAATGGTTAATTCTCCTGCGGAAATGATGTAATGTTCCCCATTCTTCCCAATTTCCGAGGCTTTGATCATGGCACTGACCAGATCATCCACATGAACAATCCCCGTCACGCGATCGCGCCCGGGCCAAAATTTTAATTTCCCTTCGGTAAATAACTTGACAATTTGACCAAAGTGTGGGTCGCCTTTCCCAAAAATCCCAGACGGTAAAACACTGACCACTGGTAGCCCTACTTGCGCCATTTCATCCACAATTCTTTGAGCTTCATACTTAGTCCAATCATAAGCAGAGGAAAAGCCTTCTTGTTGACGAGTAAAGGTTTCATCGACAACTTGCCCTCGCGTATCGCCAAAAACGCCAATGGTGCTACAGTAAACCACCTTCGAGACACCGAGTTTTTTAGCTGTTTCCATTACCGCTTGCGTCCCCTCGATGTTGACTTGTGACATAGCTTGGGCATCAACTAACCCCAACTCCACATAGGCAGCGGTATGGAAGACGACATCCACCCCCGTCATGGCTTTTTCTAGGGAAGCGCGATCGCAGATATCCCCCTTTACTAACTCGACTTGACAATCTTTTAATTTCGAGAGATCACTGGTGGGGCGAACTAACCCAACCACCTGATCCCCTCTTACCTCCAGCCCTCGCACTAAATGAGATCCCGTAAATCCATTTGCCCCTGTTACTAATGCTTTCATAGTTGTTTTTCATACATTCGATAGGTTTTTTCAATAGTTGCCCCTGTGGCTTCAATTAAATGACGGGAGTGATCATTATCTCCATAAACCCAAGATAATTCCGCACTCTCATAAGACTTTCCTTGCTCAAATGCTTGATGAACCAAGGCTAAAGGAATCATATAGCGTCGATACTCGGGTAAGCAACAAATGACAATCACACGAGTCTGTTTAATTTGACGGCGATACCAGAGAAACTTGAGAATTCCCAACCAATTTAATTTCCCATTGACTCGTTTCAGGGCCACATTATAATCAGGGAGAGCCATAAAAAAGCCCACCATTTCCCCGTTATATTCAGCAATGGGAAAAATCTCAGGATCAACTAAACTCTGCAAGGAACTTGCCTGGGCCATAAACTCTTCTTTAGTGCGCGGGGTGGAACTCCAACTATTCTCAAAACAGCGATCAAACAGGTGATAAAGATTGATGACATCTTCTTCAAACCCCTCTCCCTTCGTCCGTAACGGGCGAAATTTAATCCCAGAACGAAAGGCCACCCGAGAGGCTTTAGCAAACTTAGGATCTAATTCCCCTTGTAGGGGGAGGTGATAGGCATAGGCTTCTTTAACCACCTCTCCCCCCCAAGCCAGAAAGAAGGATTCATAATAGGGCCGATTATAAGGCATCATAATTTTGGGAGAGGAATGAAAGCCATCCACTTGCCATAAACAGCCATTATGAGTGGTTAAATCAATGGGGCCGCGCATCAGCGTCATTCCCTGCTCTCGTAGCCAATTGGCAGCCGCCTCAAATAACCCAAAAGCAATATTTTGGTCTTCAATGCACTCAAAAAAGCCAAATAAGCCTACCTTTTGCCCTTCTTTGTCGATGAGACGTTGATCAACCGCCGCGACAATTCGCCCGACCGCTTCTTTTTTTGAGTTAATCGCCAGAAATTGTTGGGTTTTTCCATAATTAAAAAATGCATTGTCTGAAGATAGTTGATCAGCGACTTCACTTTTCAAGGGAGGAACCCAAAGCGGATCATCCTGGTAAACCCGCCACGGAACATTTAAGAATTGTTCTTGTTGGCTGGGGTTGGTAACTACTTCAATGGTGGTTGCTGTTTCAGAATCAATTACCATAGTCAATTTTGGGCCTAACAACAAAAAGGGAGGAGCAATCGAGGAGTTTCTTAAGCACTAATAACCGGTTGATAAACTAACTCTCGGGTTTGCACCATTGCCTCAACCAGTTGATCCATTTCTGCTTTAGTATGTAAAGCATTCGCCGTAATCCGCATTCGGGGTTTAGCCACAAACCAAATCGGAGAGATCCAAACGCCATGATTTTCTAATAGCATCCGTCCAAATTCTTTGGGATTAATCTCAGGAGGTAAGAGAACTGGAATGACATTGGTTTCCCCAATTGCTTCAAAACCCGCTTCTTGAAGGCGCGATCGCAGATATTTGGTATTCTCTTGTAATTTTCGCACCCATTCGGGATGACTGCGAACTTGACGAATACTTTCCCAAGCCGCGGCGGCGGCAGGAGGGGGAAGAGAAATCGTTCCAATGGAGGTGGGAGAGACATTTAATAAGGGTTTTAATTCAGCAACATGAGAACTAATCGCCGCTCCTGCCGAGGCAGCAAACTTAGAGAAAGTGGTCATGATCAAGGGAACAACGCCTTTTTCAATGGCATCTTCTGGAGTCAGTTGAAAATGCTCAAAGATGCCATGTCCTGTTGCCCCAATTGCCCCACTGGCATGAGCTTCATCTAAAAATAACACGCTGCCTTCATAAGCCGAAAGCACATCAATCATCTCTGGGAGGGGCGCAATATCCCCATCCATGGAAAAAACGGTATCTGTCACCACTAAAATCCGATCATCGGGGCGGGCATAACGTTTGAGTTTCCGCGCTAAATCTTTAGTATCACAGTGACGATAAGCCTTCACCCTAACTTTCGGGCTATGACCAAACACTTTTCCCGATCGCGTATCGGCATTGACCACTGCTGACACAATGCAACCGTGATTGAGAACATCCGTTAAAATTAACGTTTCTTTAGTATGCTCAAATCCGGGGACAGGGATGGCAAGATGACAAAAGGCATCAGCCAGGGCTTGGGTCGCCATCCAAGCATTAATAAATAACTGCGTATGGGGTAGCCCCTTAAAAGCAGAAATTTCATCTTCCAGTTCCCGATGTAAGTCAATGCGTCCACTAAGCACTGAGCAGGAACTATTCGAGGTTCCATAATGGTGGATCGCGTCGATGGCGGCTTCTTTGACGGCTGGGTTTTGGACTAATCCTAGAACATCATTCGTACAGAAGGTGAGAACCGTTTGTCGTTTGCCGGTATCGGCATGTTCAATATCGACAAAGTTTCCTTGCTTACGATGGCAGATGTATTCATCCGGAGCAAGTCCACTCTCGTACCAGCGCTGGACATATTCTTTAACAGTTTGCACGAGTTCACTCCTCTCTCCTTGGTTTGAAATAGTGACGACATATTGAGTCGATTTTAGACGATTATTTTAATAGTAAGGGGTTATCCTATGCCAGATTGTAGCAGTGTAACTACATCCTCTCCATTACTTTTTGAATATTGTCTCCGATAATAGTTTGCTTTGGCTCTCAATTATGGTTTCAATTGCCACCGTTATCTTAATGAATTCATGAAAGTGATGGCAAATTATCGTAATTATAACGATCTTTCAATTTTTGGCGGCTTTCTGCTTGCTTAAGCGATCATAGGCAATTTGGAAGTCTTCGGAGGTAATGACGACTTGCTTGGGATCATCGATTCCGCCTGATTGAGCCGAAGGCTCACCGCTCCAAAAGAGCGATCGCGCTTTTCTCACCGCCGCCAATGCCGCTTGATTACTCAATAGTTCTAAATCCGCCCCATTCCAATTCACCGTCGTTTCTGCCCATTCTTGCAAATTCACCCCTTGTAAGGGCCGATCGCGATTATGAATTTCTAAAATGGCACGGCGGCTGTTTTCATCGGGTAAACTCACTTCTAACTGTAAATCCAGTCGTCCTGACCGTAATAAAGCAGGATCAAGACTATCATAGCGGTTCGTTGCTGCCACCACTAGCACTTCCCCTAAGGTAACCAGGCCGTCAATTTCTGTGAGTAATTGCCCCACTACGCGATCGCTGATTCCCGAGTCTCCCTGATAACTGCCTCTTGCTGGGGCTAAGGTATCAATTTCATCAATAAATAACACACAAGGGGCAACTTGTCGCGCTTTGGCAAAGACTTCTCGCACGGCTTCTTCACTCGCACCCACCCAGCGATTAATCAGTTCGGCCCCTTTAATACTAATAAAATTGGCATGGGCTTGGGAGGCGAGGGCTTTGGCTAAGAGGGTTTTTCCAGTGCCTGGCTCTCCCCATAATAAAACCCCACGGGGGGCTTTTGCCTTCGTTTGCTGATAAAGTTCAGGGGATAATAACGCCCCTTCTACAGCTTCGGCGAGCGTGCTTTTAATTTCGTCTAAGCCACCAATTTCTTCCCACTTCACTTGGGGAGTTTCCACGGCTACGGTTCGCAAAACACTAGGTTTAACCTCCCTCAGAGCGGTTAAAAAGTCGCTTTGAGTAATGGTAATATTTTCAGGAAGATCAATGGCTTCTAAGTTACTGGTTTCTGTGGCAATGGTTTTTCGTAACACCGTGTAAGCCGCTTTTTGAGTTAAGGCTTTTAAGTCAGCACCGACAAACCCCACGGCTAATTGAGCAATTTCACCTAAATCAACGCTCTCATCTAAGGGCATATTTTGGGTGAGAATATTTAAGATTTCTTCTCGCCCTGTGGTATCAGGAACCCCAAAGGCCACTTCGCGGTCAAAACGTCCGGGGCGGCGTAAAGCGGGATCAAGATGTTGGGGACGATTGGTTGCACCGAGAATGACCACCCCTGGAGTTTTCGTAAACCCATCCATGAGGCTGAGGAGTTGTCCCACGACCCGTTTTTCCACTTCTCCCTCTACTTTAGCGCGATCGGGCGCAATACTATCGAGTTCATCAATAAAGAGGATGCAGGGGGCATTTTTAGCAGCTTTGGCAAAAATTTCTCGCATCCGAGCTTCTGCTTCCCCATAATACTTGGTCATAATTTCTGACCCCACCAAAGCCATATAATTAACCCCTAAACTTTGCGCGAGAGCCTTCGCAGTGAGGGTTTTTCCTGTTCCTGGGGGGCCCACTAATAGCACCCCCGTGGTTGCTTCTAAGCCTAATTTTTCTAGCCATTGGGGACGTTTTAAGGGAATTCCCACTAATTCCGTTAATTCCTGAATATTGTCTTTTAAGCCTCCAATTTGGTGCAGAGAAATAGAGCTTTCACTGGTTTGGGTAGCCTCTTCTTTTTCAGGGGTTTCTGTTTCCTCAGAAGCAGGGTTATTGGTAAAATTTTCCACACCAACACTTTGAGAATTACGAGGAATATTTCCCTGACGGGGAATGCTACTAAGGGGGCGACTATTCACTCTGATATCAGTTTTGAGTTCTCCCTTTTCTACCTTATCTTCGAGAGTTTTTGCTAATTCGATTAAGTCTTCAACGCCTTTGAAAAAATTATTCATATTACTCATTTTTTACTGCTTTAAAACATTTTGCATAGGATATGCTGGCCCGATGGGAACAATTCCACTGGGATTAAGATGAGGATGACTGCGATAATAATGCTGTTTAATATGGTCAAAATTGCAAGTGCTTTTTACCCCAGGCTGATTATATAAATCTAAGAGATAACGACTTAAATTAGGATAGTCAATGATGCGATAAAGATTACACTTAAAATGAACATAATAAACAACGTCAAAACGCAATAAAGTTGTCAATAAACACCAGTCAGCTTCGGTAATTTCTTCTCCGCAAAGATATAATTGTTTTCCTAATACCGTTTCCCAATGATTGAGAGCATTAAATAATTCGGTAACGGCTTCTTCGTAGGCAACTTGAGATTGAGCAAATCCTGCTCGATAAACGCCATTATTGATCGGATTATAAATCTCATCAATGGTTTGATCAATGGTGCTTTTTAAGTTAGGGGGACAATAATCAGTTTGGTTGGTTGCAAGATCTTGAAATTCATGATCGAACATCCGTAAAAGTTCTCGGGATTCATTATTAACAATGGTTCCCGTTTTTTGATCCCACAAAACAGGGACAGTTACTCGTCCAGTATAATTGGGATCAGCTTTGACATAGATTTCTCGCAGATAGTTTGCGCCAAAAATGAGATCGGGAATCGTTCCAGCTTCCTCAGAAAAATGCCAGCCGTTTTCCCCCATATAAGGATCAACAATGGAGAGACTAATGGCATCTTCTAGTCCTTTTAATTTTCTCATAATGAGAACTCGATGCGCCCAAGGACAGGCTAAGGAAACATAAAGATGATATCGCCGAGGTTCTGGTAAAAAATCACTACTCCCATCAGCTTTAATCCAATTTCTAAAAGTAGTAGGATTTCTTAAAAATCGACCATCACTATCTTTTTGATAGCCTTCTTTGCGCCATTCACCGTTGATTAACATTCCCGTTGGCATAATTTTCCCTCTAAGCTACTGTGGATTTAAATTGGGGATTAGTGGTGACCGAGACGGTCACACTACGGTGAGGGGCTGTCCTCGGTAGAGCGAAACTCGTACCGAAGGCGATCAAATTCCGAGGCTTGTAAGCCCCGTCATTTCCTCACGATTGGTATTGTCGTTTAAATGCGTGACAGCTTAAAATTGTAATTATAGGCTTTTGGGATTTTCGCTGGTTTGCTTTCTATTGTAACGCTGGATTAGCTCTAAATGATCTGGGGTTAAGAGAACTCGTAATTCACTGACACGATTAATTAAATCAATCATAGCCAAGCACTCTTGTTCTAATAATTCTATATAAATTTTCTTTTTTTCTAAAGAATTTGCTTCTTGAAGTAAATGAATAGCTAATTTAATTTTTCCAAGATGACTTCTTAGATCAGTAAATAAATGCTCCCAGACTTCTTCTTGTATTGCTTCTTTTTCCTGTTTGGAATTAAGTTGTTTTTTAAGTTGCTTAATTGTATTTTGATATTTTTTTTCTAAATCGTCTTTTCTTCTTAATCGAGTTTTAATTGCTTTGATTAATTCTTCATTACTAAAAGGCTGGATTAGATAGTCATCCGCTCCCAACTCCATAGCCATACGATAAGATTTACGCGAGGTTTTGTCTGTGATGACAATAACTGGAACAGACTGAGTTTCTTTTTTATCTCTAAGAACCTCTAAAACTTGAGAGCCTTCACCATTTGGCAAAACGAGATTACAGACAATTAAATCAGGTAATTCTTCTAGTGCTATATCGATTCCTTGTTCACCTGTGGTTGCTGGGATGAATCTAAAGTTTTTTCTTTCTAGAGACACAGCTATCTTCTCTCGCACTGCCTCTTCAGGTTCAATGACTAAAATTTTCTTCATCATAACTAATATTTATCAATATTTTTATTTGCAATACAGGCTGTCGTCATTGTGATTTTAGTGAGATCAATCTGAATCATTAGAATTGCTCAAGCGATCCTACAAATTGGACGAATATAAGATAAAATAACGGAAGTTATCCGCTAAAATGCTCTCTCTTACTAAGGAATTTACCAGAAAAGAAAATGAGATCACAAAAACTTTATTTATGATATCTTATCAAGAGTAGCGTCAGGAGTTAGGGTGCGATCAGGACAACAAGCGTTAATTAACTAGAATAGATGAGCGAACAAGAAGATTATACTGAACCCACTAATAAGACCGAGAGTAATTTTGAAACCGAGGCAAAATCAGCGTTAGGGGATTTAATGGCTGATTATGAGGAAGCTCCCACCACAGCATTTGCCATGGAATTATCTGCCTTAAACCAAGCTGGGGGAACTGATATTGGCCGTCGTCGTCATAATGAAGACTATTATGGTATTCAATATCACTTCACGAAACAAGAAACGCCTCAACAATCCTACTCTAAAGCACGAGGATTATATATTGTTTGTGATGGAATGGGGGGACATTCTGCTGGGGAAGTGGCAAGTGCCATGGCGGTAGAGGTATTACAAAGTTATTTTGAAACCCATTGGCAAGAGGAACTTCCCAATGAGGAGACGATTCGAGAGGGGATTTTATTAGCCAATGAAAAAATTCATGCCATTAATAAGGAAAAGTCTCGGGCTGGGGCAGGACGCATGGGAACAACGCTAGTGATGGCACTCGTGCAAAATACTGAAGTCGCGATCGCGCACGTAGGTGATTCTCGAATTTATCGAGTTAACCAGTATGGCGATATTATTCAATTAACGGTGGATCATGAGGTGGGGCAACGGGAAATTGCAAAAGGGGTTTCTCCAGAGGAAGCCTATCAGAGGCAAAATGCTTACCAGCTAACCCAAGCCTTGGGGCCACGAAAAAATGATCTGGTTAACCCTGATATTCAATATCTTGATATTCAAGAGGATACTTTATTGGTCTTATGCACTGATGGCTTATCGGATGGGGGGTTATTAGAAGATTTTGGGGACACTTATTTGACTCCTTTGTTGCACTCCAAAGCTGATTTAGAAAAAGGGGTCTGGGAGTTAATTGAATTTGCTAACCAGCAACATGGTCACGATAATATTACCGCAGTGGTGGTACAAATGAAACTCCGTCCTTCTTCCTAAAATAAGTTTATGTCTCGTCCTCATCTTGCTTTAACCCTTGGCGATCCTGCTGGCATTGGCCCCGAAATTATCTTAAAAGCCCTAGGTGATCCCAAAACGACACAACACTGTCAGATCACGGTGGTGGGAACGCGATCGCTGCTAGAAAAGACTTATCAACAACTGTATAAAATCACCTCTCTAGTTGATCCTAATCAAATAAAAGTGCGAGAAGTTCCTGTGTCTGCCGAGGAGATAATAACAGGAGAGGGAAACGCTGCCAGTGGGGCGGCAAGTTTTGCTTATTTGAAAACCGCCATTGAAGACACGCTACAGGGAAATTTTGATGGAATTGTCACCTCTCCCATTGCCAAATCCTGCTGGAAATTAGCTGGACACCATTATCCAGGGCAAACAGAAGTTTTAGCCACCATGACGGGAACGGATCAATTTGGGATGTTATTTGTGGCGCGATCGCCGCATACAGGTTGGACCTTACGAACCCTTCTCGCAACCACTCACATTCCCCTAAAAAATGTCCCTGAGACGCTCACTCCTAGCTTAATGAATGAGAAATTGGCTCTATTGGTTAACACCCTGAAAGGGAATTTTGGGCTGAATGCGCCAACGATTGCCATTGCTGGATTAAATCCCCATAGTGGCGAAGCTGGGCAATTGGGAAGAGAGGAACAAGACTGGCTTTTTTCTTGGCTAGAACAAGCCCGTTCTCAGTACCCAGAGGTCAAATTAGTGGGTTTAGTTCCCCCAGATACTCTTTGGGTAAAACCAGGATTAGCTTGGTTTCAAGATGCCAATCAGGCGGTAGCAGACGCTTATCTGGCGTTATACCATGACCAAGGTTTAATTCCTGTGAAGTTGATGGCATTTGAGGAGGCGATTAATACCACCATTGGCTTACCCTTTATTCGCACTTCTCCCGACCATGGTACGGCTTTTGATATTGTCGGAAAAGGGATTGCCAGTTATCAGAGTTTGCAAGCAGCGATTAGGCTTGCAGGGGAGATCAGTTAGCGTCTGGTGAAATGGAGGATAGGGGACTCGAACCCCTGACCTCTGCGGTGCGATCGCAGCGCTCTACCAACTGAGCTAATCCCCCGATCAGGTTTCTATCCTAACATCTGCAAACTGCTGTTTCACCCGTTCGAGTTCTAATTCTTGCAAGTAATCCACTGTCCAATCAGCTTGACGTTGGATCATGTGGAAGGGATAAGTATTAGCCACCCCAACAACTTGCATTTGCGCCCGTTTCGCCGCTTCAATCCCCCTAGGAGTATCTTCAATCACGAGACAGTTTTCTGGCTTTAAGTCTAAATCGGCATACTGTTGGTTTAATTTTTCAACAGCAGTGAGATATCCCTCGGGATCAGGCTTACTTTCAGTAATGTCATCACTGGTAACAATCACAGCAAACGCATTTCTAATTTTCAGCCGTTCTAAGATGTATTCTACATTCTGTCGTCGCGCACCTGTAACAAGAGCTAAAATTAAGCCACTTCCCCATAAATCACGAATAAAGGCTTCAATGCCAGAATAAACGGGTAACTCTTCTTGGGCTTCTAAGGTTTGACGATATTTTGTCGCTTTTTTTTCTAAAAGTTGTTCGAGATATTCTTGAGTGACAACTCGACCGCGACGTTCTAAAATACTAGCTAAACAAGCGCGATCGCTGCGTCCTAAACACACCTCATTATGTTCTTTGGCATCAGGGCGTAAATTTTCTCCCAATAAAATCTCTTCAATTAATTCTTTATGAAGGGACTCATCATTAATAATGACCCCATTAAAATCAAATAAGACCGCTTTTAAACTCATAATTTAGGCTGGTGCAGGGTTAACAGATATATCCTCGTTAGTGTCTTCTCTTACCGTAGCAGGGGAAGACAAGGGAAGCGGTTTAATTCCCACGTTAGCTTGATGAACTCCCCAAATGGTATGAGTTTCAATGGCTTCAAATCCCGCATTTTCTAGCCAAGCCTCAACATTTTCTTGGGCATACTCTTGGATATAAGGCTCTTCAAAGATATTAGTCAACCAATCAGCAAAACGCAAGGTATTTTGATTTCCGTCAAGAAGCAAAAATTGTCCGTTACCTTTGAGTAAACGGAAAGACTCTCGCAGAATGGCTTTACTGATCCTGACAGGGGTTTCGTGGAAAAGAAGAGAAGCGGTAACGAGATCAAAACTTTCTCCTTGTAATCCCGTATCTTCTGCTTTACCATGACACCATTCAATGGGAAGCCCTTTTTCTTTTGCTTTGCGCTGCGCCATCACTAGCATATAGGGAGATAAGTCTAAACCAATTACTTGGGCGTTCGGGAACTTTTCTTGTAGTAAAACGGTGCTTGATCCCGTACCACAGCCTAAATCTAAAATGCGTCTTGGTTCTCCTTTGACCAGTTTAATGGCATCTTCTCGTACCCATGTTTCATTGGGGGGAACGAAATATTGGGTAATGGCATCATAGGTAACGGCAGCGTCAGGGGTAAGATATCCCCCAGGAATGCCATGAAAGTTTTGCGATTGGTAGTAATTCGGATATTCTAGATTGGAGTTAGCTAGACGATCGCGCTGCTGTTCCCAATTAATACTATCTTTTAACTGCTTGAGTTGTTCTTGGTCAATTAAGTGACTAAAAATCGGACTTAAAACTTGTTCCCACAGGGTATCATTGCGTTTCGTCATCTTTTTAATTTAGAAATTTACAATCAGCTTTTAATAAATTTTAACGACTCATCTATGCCAAACACCTTAGTTACCAAAAAAGCAATTATCTGCGGCTATTACGGACAAAATAATGTTGGCGATGACGCACTGTTAATGAGTTTACTCTCCATGCTTCCTTCTCACATCAAGCCCTTAGTCTTATCTGGAAATCCACAACAGACACGGGAACAGTTACAAGTGGAAGCAATTCCCAATCGTTCCGCTTTTTCGATTTTAGACGCTCTCAAGCAGGGAGATATCTTTATTTGGGGAGGAGGGAGTTTAATGCAAGATGCTACCAGTTTCCGTAACCCGATTTATTATGGGGGATTAATGGCGCTAGCCCAACAACGAGGCTTAAACAGTATCGCCTGGGCGCAAGGGGTGGGGCCACTCAAGTTTCCCTTATCTCGCTGGATTACTCGGAAAGCCTTAATGGGATGTGATCACATTAGTGTGCGCGATCGCGCTTCGGCTGAATTATTAACTAATTGGGGATTATCGCCTCTGATCGCCCCTGATCCCGTTTGGGCGTTAGATTGTGAACCTTTCCCCAATTTTTGGAAATTACCTGCGCCACGGGTGGCGGTTACGCTTCGGAAACATCCGCAACTGACGACGGCGAAAATTCGAGACTTAACCAAAGCCTTAATTTCCTTGCAAAAAGCCACCGATACTTGTATTTTACTGGTTCCCTTTCAACCCAAAGATCACGCTTTAGCCGAAGCAATGGCGGATCAAATTCCTCAGCCGAAAGCAGTGATTAAAAATGAATCCCCTACCCGCTTAAAAACGCTATTTCGAGGGGTAGAAATGGCAATTGGAATGCGCTATCATAGCTTAATTCTTGCCGCGTCTGAAGAGTGTCGCTGTTTTGCCCTGAGTTACGATCCTAAAATTGAGCAATTAAGGAGTGAGTTAGAAATCCCCGCCTGGGATGTGGGAGAAATTCCCAATGATCCCAACGTCATTAGTCGGGCTTGGATCGAACATTATGCCAATGGGGAAGCCTTAACCCCTGATCAAATTCAATCTCAGCGCGATCGCGCTTTCATGCACCAAGACTTATTAACAGAAATTTAGGAATTTTTTGATCTCTTTCCTTTTCGTGAGTATAGTTGCTACAATTAGATATAATTTTTCTGAAAAAGATTAAATTTGAGTGATAAGCTGAGTCTGGGTGAGTGGATTTCCCCCATAAAGGAAGCCGCCCGAACTCTGTTCGGACGGAGTGTGGTGTGAGGAGTGAACGGATTTGTCATCCGCTCTTTCTATTGTAAGCAAGAAAATCGGGTTTTGTCGTGGGAATTCCGAAAAATTACTAAATTTATACAATATAGCACAAAATCTGTCAAATTTTCCACTGAGACCTAATTATCTTTAAGAGATAACATGGTTGTAGGTGAAAAGCCAATTCAATCTCATTAAGACGGTTATCGGTAATTGGGAGAATCATAGTGCTGGATTTCTGGCTTAAAACCAGTGGAACTTGGATTAATGTCATAACCGTTATCATTGGAACGATTATTGGGGTTTCCCTTAAACAAAAACTCCCTTCTAACATTAAACAGATTATTCCCCAAGGAATTGGTTTATTAACCCTTTGGCTAGGGATAACGATGGCAGAAGAACTCTCGAATGTAGAAGTGAATCGGATTCCGGGGGTGATTTTAGGGTTAATCGCGATCGCGCTAGGAGGGGCTTTAGGTGAGTGGTGGGAATTAGAAGAAAAACTCAATAGTATTGGAGACTGGCTACAAAAACGTCTTCGTCATTCAGGACAATTTACAGAAGGCTTTGTTGCGAGCAGTCTTTTATTTTGTGTAGGGCCAGTTTCGCTCATTGGCAGCATTAATAATGGACTTTTAGGGGATAATACCCTATTAGTTTTAAAAGCGATGATGGATGGGTTTGCCTCCATTCCCTTTGCCAGTCGTTATGGCATTGGTGTTGGTTTTTCCAGCGTGGTGATTATTATCTATCAGGGCGGAATCTCCCTACTGGCTGGCTTATTCACCATGGAAATAACTGATCCAGAAAATGATCCGCGTTTACTTTTAATTACAGGAATTGGGGGACTCATGATTTTGGGCATTGGCTTAAACCTACTAGAAATTGCGAAAATTCGCCTAGCAAGTTTTCTTCCCGCCCTCGTCATTGCCCCCCTTTTATACCATTTAATCGCGTGGGTTTAAAGCCTTGGTTATTGGTAACCGATCCCCCCTTTAATTCCCCCCTTACAAAGGCAGGGCTGTTTCATTCTCGGGGGTAAAATGGGAAGTAATAGTCTGAAAGTCCTATGTATAGGAGCAATCGCGCTCATTTTTGATT
>JBKHER010000012.1:0-16957 GCA_046540715.1 Halothece sp. | reverse complement strand
GATGCTCCCACTCTCAGGAGCAAGATGCTCCCACTCTCAGGAGCAAGATGCTCCCACTCTCAGCTTGATGGTTTTTATTGGGAATAACTAATGACTAAGGGTTAAGCTATCATCAGCTAAGAAATGTTCAAGATGGAACGCTCGTTCTTCCGTTTCTAAGAGAATTTGCTCGTATAAATAACGAGTAGCGCGATCGCCGACACTTTCCACTTGCGCCGCTTGACGACGAATCAGATCAATTAACTGTTGTTCCGCCTCCAAATCATGCTCAATCATTTGCCGACAAGCAAAAATGCCATCGGTTTCAGGAGTAAAACAACAAAACGCTGCTAACTTCTCAAAACTAGCAACAGGCGTTCCTCCCAAACCATTCAGGCGTTCTCCCAGATCATGGGCATGACCTTGTACCGCCTCATAACTTTCTTGAAAATACTGATGAATGGAATAAAATTCCGAGCCTTCGACAACAAAATGATGTTTTTGGTATTGCAAGTAGAGCGCCTGAAAACTTGCCAGAGCAATATTTAAGCCCTCAATAATGGAAACGACAATTTCTTTATCTAAAAGAATCGGATTTGTCGCTACTTCGCCAAAAGATTGAATCGCTGTTTTCTGTGTCATGAGTTTAAACTCCTAAGTATTAGAGATAGATAAGATTGAGGTACTCCAGCATCGCTCTAACCAAGCAGCTAAGTCATGGCGAGAGCTAACAAATTGCTGAATGGTACTTCGCAGTAAGTGTGCTTCCACCGTCGTCTGAATTTCGACCCAAAGGCTTCCATCATCAGGACAGCAACAGGACATATTTAATTCTTGAAGACGGCGATAAACAAACCAGCGATCGCTGCGATTAATTTTGATCACTTGCGTGACCAGTGCATCAGGATGAGTTAATTGATTCATGATTCTGGGCTTGATAGAACGATAATTGTTGTACTTGTTGTTCCAAACTCTCAATCCGTTCGAGGAGAGACCGAATCGTCTTGACATCAGGATCAGGAAGTTTTCCGTGTTCAAGGGGACACCCATAACCTGACTTAGAAACAATCCGCCCCGGAACCCCTACAACGGTGCAGTCATCTGGAACATCTTGGAGGACAATGGAACCGGCTCCAACTCGGACATAGTTTCCAATCTGGAGATTCCCTAAAATCTTGGCTCCCGCACCCACAACTACCTGTTGTCCAAGAGTGGGATGTCTTTTTCCTGTTTCTTTACCTGTGCCTCCGAGAGTGACATTTTGATAAATTAAACAGTAATCCCCGACAATGGCGGTTTCACCAATCACCACTCCCATTCCGTGGTCAATAAAGACCCCTTTTCCGATCACAGCACCCGGATGAATTTCGATGCCTGTGAGAAATCTGCCGAAATGAGAGAGTAGGCGCGGTAGTAATGGGAATCGCTTTTGCCAAAGCCAACTTGCCACCCGATGTAACATCAACGCATGAACGCCAGGATAGCAGAGTAATATCTCTAGCCAATTCTTGGCCGCCGGATCGCGATCGAAGATTACCTTGAAGTCTGTCGCGATCGTTAACCTTAGACTATTTTCTCGTTTACTAGGAATGGTAAATGATCGTTGCATGACTTTTATCGGAGAGGTAAGCTGGTGTTTGCTTTCTTGATCTTGCTTATAGCAAGCTCGGATCAACCGCTTCTTTCTCTAGCAACAGGTTAGATTGATTAGATTTATTAAATGTACTCATTAATTTCCCATTCCCCCTGAAACAAGCATTTCAAACGATCAAAAAATTGTTTGGGGTAAGGAGACGAGTATTTTTTGAAACAGGGGTGAGTCCCCTTGAACCAAGACACTAGTTTTTAAGACTTATTTAAGACTTATTTACAACCCAGACTAGCCTAAGAATTAATAGCGATACTTTTAAAATAAATGGGTACTCATAGATTTTTTTAAGGTTTTACAATAGAACTCAAGATTTATTAATCTTGTATGATTTGCTACGATTAAATTAGAAAAAAAGAAGATCACAAAACTCATTTCTGATTAAATGTTACATTAAATACAGTCGATAAAAGTAAAAAGATAACGAGTATAATAGCACTAGTCCTTTCAGAGATAACTACTCATTGCTATGGGTAAAATACTCGTCACTTGTCCCCAAATCAATTTCTCTCCCTCACCAAACGGAAGTTATTAAGCGGTGAGTACACTCTAATCAATTTAATAAACTTAACCAAGTACAAGTTTTCCCTTTTTCAAAATAGCAAGTGCTATAACTTTCCATAACGTTATCGAAAACCTTAGAGATTTAATCGTTACCAAAGCTAATAGGTTTCTAATCGTAATTGGATTCTCGGTTCATTTAAGTCTCTATCTTGTATTTGCGGAATTTAATGTAATGTCACCAACTACTCAAGATACTTTCAAAAAAGCCACTAACGCCATCAAGTCTTCATCAAGCTGCGGTAGTGGTTGTGGTCCATCAACTTCAACTTCAACTCCAGTTGATCCTAAACTTCAAGAAAGAATTGAAAATCATCCCTGCTATAGCGAAGATGCTCATCATCACTTTGCTCGGATGCACGTCGCAGTCGCCCCCGCCTGTAACATTCAGTGTAATTTCTGCAATCGCAAATATGATTGTGCCAATGAAAGTCGCCCTGGGGTGGTCAGTGAAGTCCTTTCTCCCGAAGAAGCTGCTCATAAAGTATTGGTCGTAGCTGGCAAAATTCCGCAAATGAGTGTTTTAGGAATCGCCGGTCCTGGCGACCCCTTAGCCAACCCGAAAGAAACCTTCCGCACCTTTGAACTCGTCAAAGAACAAGCCCCTGATATCAAACTTTGCTTATCCACCAATGGACTCATGCTTCCCGATTACGTGGATCGCATCAAAGAATTAGGCATTGATCATGTCACCATAACCATCAACATGATTGATCCCAAAATTGGGGCAGAAATTTATCCTTGGGTGCGCTACAACCGCAAACGCTGGACAGGAGAAGAGGCTTCTCACATCCTGCACGAACGGCAGATGGAAGGATTACAAGCTCTAAAAGAAGCAGATATTCTCTGCAAAGTCAACTCAGTGATGATTCCTGGCATTAATGACCACCATCTAGCGGAGGTAGATGAAGTAATCCGCGCTCAAGGAGCATTTATCCACAATATTATGCCTCTGGTTTCTGCACCTGAACATGGCACTCACTTTGGGTTAATTGGACAAAGAGGCCCCACCCCCAAAGAACTCAAAACCCTCCAAGACAGCTGTTCTGGAAATATGAGAATGATGCGTCACTGTCGTCAGTGTCGCGCTGATGCTGTGGGCTTACTTGGGGAAGATCGCTCTCAGGAATTTACCAAAGAGAAAATGCTAGAGATGACCCCAGAATACAATCTGGAAAAACACCAAGAAGTTCATGCTGACATCAAGCAAATTAAAGATGCCATGAAAAAGGCAGCAGAGAAAGCCACTACTAATAAGCAACGCGGGGAAAAGATTTTAGTCGCCGTTGCTACTAAAGGCGGTGGCGTGGTTAATCAGCATTTTGGTCATGCCAAAGAGTTCCAAATTTTTGAAGTGGATGGAGTGGAAGCTAACTTCGTGGGACATCGTAAAATTGACCATTACTGTCAAGGCGGTTACGGCGAAGAAGCTACTCTGAACAACATTATATCCACCATTCAAGACTGTAAAGCCGTTCTTGCTCTCAAAATTGGCGATTGTCCCCAAGACTTTTTACAAAAAGCTGGCGTTCAACCGATTCAAGGGTATGACACGATTAATGCTTTAGCGTTGAAATTCTACGAAGAATTTATGGTTAGTGATTAGTCATTCCTTATTCGTTCACTTCTTACTCCTCATTGGTTTACGAAGGACAAAGGACAAAAGACAAAATAACAAAGGAGAAAAAACAATGACTTATGTAATTTCCAATAACTGTATCGCCTGTGGTAGCTGTTTATCCCAATGCCCCACGGGAGCAATTAGCCAAAATGATAGCGGTCAATTTGCTATTGATCCTAATGTTTGCAATCACTGTGTTGGCTTTTATGGCGTTCCTCAATGTATGTCAGTTTGCCCCACTAAAGATAGTTGCACTCCCAGCCTTGAAAGTGTCATTCCAGCAACAGAAGGGGAATATTGGGATCGCTGGTTTGGAACTTATGAGCATTTGACCACCCGACTCCAAGCTAAGCAAGAAACTCAATACTGGCAACATTGGTTTGATGTTTATTCCGAAAAATTAGAGCGTTTAATGGTTAGTCATTAGATCATAAAGGAGAAAAAAATGGATGAGCCGATTTATTTTGATAACAACGCGACTACCAAAATAGATGAAGATGTCATCACAACGATGCTTCCCTTTCTTCATACTTATTATGGAAACCCCTCTAGTATGCACACTTTCGGCGGACAAGTCGGTCGCCCTGTACGGGAGGCAAGAGGTCAGGTTGCGTCTTTACTAGGGGCGCAGGAATCAGAAATTATCTTTACCAGTTGTGGCACAGAAGGGGATAATGCCGCCATTCTCGCCGCTATCAAAGCCCAGCCGACTAAAAAACGGATTATTACCACTAAAGTCGAACATCCTGCGGTTTTAAATCTGTGTCGGAAACTGGAAAAAGAGGGGTATGTTGTGACTTATCTTGGGGTTGATCGTAACGGTCAACTCGATTTAGCAGAACTAGAAGCCTCTTTAACTGAGGATACGGCTGTTGTTTCCATTATGTATGCGAACAACGAAACGGGAGTTGTTTTTCCCATTGAAGAAATTGGAGCGCGGGTTAAAGCGTATGGGGCTTTATTTCATGTGGATGCGGTGCAAGCGGTGGGGAAAATTCCTCTGAATATGGCAACTAGCACCATTGACTTCTTAACTCTCTCAGGTCACAAAATTCATGCCCCGAAAGGAATTGGCGCGTTATATGTTCGTAAAGGCGTGCGCTTTCGTCCCCATCTCATTGGTGGACATCAAGAACGAGGGCGGAGAGGGGGAACGGAAAATGTCCCTGCTATTGCGGCGTTGGGAAAAGCAGCAGAACTCGCCAGAAATCATTTAAGTCGTGTTGCTGAGGAACAACGGTTACGGGACAAGCTAGAACAAGGGATTCTGGCAACTATTCCCAATACGATTGTTAATGGTGATTTGGTTAATCGGTTACCCAACACCACCAATATTGGCTTTAAGTACATTGAGGGAGAAGCAATTTTACTGTCTCTTGACCAATATGGGATTTGCGCGTCTTCTGGTTCGGCTTGTACCTCTGGCTCTCTTGAACCGTCTCATGTGCTTCGGGCGTTAGGACTTCCCTATACGGTTTTACATGGGTCAATTCGCTTTAGTCTTTCTCGCTTTACCACCGAAGCAGAAATCGATCGCGCTTTAGAGGTTTTACCCAAAATTGTGAATCGCCTGCGAGACATTTCTCCCTTCAATAGCGATGAAGCAGCTTGGTTAAAAGAACAAGAAGAAGCGTTGTTAACAAGCTAGTCAAAGTTAATTAATTACTGATCACTGTTCACTGATAACTGGTAACTGAAAATGTGGGACTATACAGAAAAAGTGATGGAATACTTCCATCATCCTAAAAATCAAGGAACGATTACTGGGCAAAAGGAAGGAGAAAAAATTGTAACTGGCGAAGTGGGAAGTATTGCTTGTGGGGATGCCCTAAAACTTCATCTCAAAATTGATGAAGCTACCCAAACTATTGAAGAAGCAACATTTCAAACCTTTGGCTGTGCCAGCGCGATCGCGTCTTCTTCCGCTTTAACCGAATTATTAAAAGGGAAAAAAGTAGAAGAAGCCCTAAAAATTACTAATCGCGAAATCACAGAATTTTTAGGCGGATTACCCGAAGAAAAAATGCACTGCTCTGTTATGGGACAAGAAGCCCTAGAAGCCGCCATTTATAACTACAAAGGGATTCCTCTAGACAATCACGAAGAAGATGAAGGAAATATTATATGTCACTGTTTTGGTATCTCTGATACAAAAATGAAGCGCGTTATTCGTGATAATAAATTAACAACCGCAGAACAAGTTACGAACTACGTAAAAGCAGGAGGCGGTTGTAGCACTTGTTTACCAGAAATCGACGATCTTCTTGCGGAAATTGCCACCGAAGAAGAAAAAAGTCTCGAAGTTGCTAACAAGATTCACACCGAAAAACCTGTCTTAACGAACCTGCAAAAAATCACCCTCATTCAACAAGTGATTAACGAACAAATCCGACCCGTTCTCGCAGAAGACGGCGGTGACTTAGAACTTTTCGATATCGAAGGAGATGTGGTTAAAGTCATTCTCAAAGGAGCTTGTGATGGCTGTGCTTCCTCCACTGAAACCTTAAAAATCGCGATCGAAAATACCCTCAAAGAAGCCATTTTGCCCACCCTTACTGTAGAAGCCGTCTAATCTAATGTTTTTATCAATCTTTTTCCCCCATAATCCCTATCAGCTACGAGAGCGACCACCACCGCTCCTAAAAAATCAAACCCAATTAACATTTCCTAAATTTGTAAACCTTAATCAACCCAACAAAAACCATGAGACAAATTGCATTCTACGGAAAAGGTGGCATCGGTAAATCCACCACCTCTCAAAACACCATCGCAGCCCTATCTGAAACCGAACGCGTCATGATTGTCGGCTGTGACCCGAAAGCAGACTCCACTCGCTTAATACTTCACACCAAAGCCCAAACCACCATTCTGCACTTAGCCGCACAACGGGGTTCTGTGGAAGACCTTGAACTAGAGGAAGTCTTACTCAATGGCTACAACAACGTTCGTTGCGTTGAGTCTGGCGGTCCTGAACCTGGGGTTGGCTGTGCAGGACGCGGCATTATTACCGCCATTAACTTCCTCGAAGAAGAAGGGGCTTACGAAGATATTGATTTCGTCGCTTACGACGTATTAGGGGACGTTGTTTGTGGTGGTTTTGCCATGCCCATTCGGGAAGGAAAAGCCCAAGAGATTTATATTGTCACCTCTGGTGAAATGATGGCGATGTATGCAGCGAACAACATTGCCCGTGGGGTTCTTAAATATGCCCACTCTGGCGGCGTTCGTCTCGGCGGTTTAATCTGCAACAGTCGTAAATGTGACCGTGAAGATGAATTAATCGAAGCCCTTGCGGACAAACTGGGGACGAAAATGATTCACTTTTTACCCCGAGATAATGTTGTTCAACAAGCAGAATTGCGTCGTCAGACCGTAATTGAATATCAGCCCGATCATCCCCAAGCCCAAGAATATCGCGATCTTGCTCACAAAATTGAACACAATAAAGACCTTGTGATTCCTACTCCTATTGAAATGGACGACTTAGAAGACCTCTTAGTTCAGTTTGGAATCATCGACAGCGAGGAAGATTACAAGAAAATTCTCGAAGCAGAAGAAAAAGGAACAACTATTTCTGTGTAAATAACGCTCTGAGGGAAGAGAAGGAACGGCCATTCCTCTCTCCCCTTCTCAAAGCTCAATCCAACCATCTAGAAGGATCAAACTATGTCAAGCCTAGAACAAAATAAAGAAGTAATCAAAGAAGTTCTGGAAGCCTATCCAGAAAAAGGTGCTAAAAGACGAAGTAAACACATTAATGTTTATGAAGAAGGAAAATCTGACTGTGACGTTAAATCTAATAAAAAATCTCTTCCGGGGGTAATGAGCGCCCGTGGTTGCTCCTTTGCCGGTGCAAAAGGGGTAGTTTGGGGTCCGGTCAAAGATATGATTCATCTCAGTCACGGACCGGTTGGCTGTGGTTACTACTCCTGGTCAGGTCGTCGGAATTACTACAACGGCTATACTGGGGTTGATACCTTCGGCACCATGCAATTTACCTCTGACTTCCAAGAAAAAGATATTGTCTTTGGTGGCGATAAAAAACTCGCTAAACTCATTGATGAAGCCGAAACCCTCTTTCCCCTCAATCAAGGAACAACCATTGAGTCAGAATGTCCTGTGGGATTAATTGGAGATGACATCGAAGCCGTTGCCCGTAGCAAAGGGAAAGAAACGGGTAAAGCCATCGTTCCCGTGCGTTGTGAAGGTTTCCGTGGGGTTTCTCAATCTTTAGGACACCATATTGCCAACGATAGCGTTCGGGACTGGATTTTCCCCAAAGCCGAGGAGTATCGCAAACTGCAAGAGGGATTTGAATCCACTCCTTATGATGTCAATATCTTAGGAGACTATAATATCGGTGGCGATGCTTGGCCGAGTCGGATGTTACTCGAAGCCATTGGCTTGCGTGTCATTAGCCAATTCTCAGGGGATGGCTCGTTTAATGAAGTGGTCATGAGTCCCTTAGCTAAACTGAACCTCATCCACTGTTATCGGTCAATGAACTATCTTTGCCGGCACATGGAAGAGGAATATGGGATTCCTTGGCTAGAGTACAACCTATTTGGTCCCACCCAAATTGCCAAATCTCTGCGGAAAATTGCCGCTCAGTTTGACGAGACGATTCAAGAAAATGCCGAGCGGGTGATTGAGCAATCTCAAGCGGATATGGATGCGGTTTGGGCAGAATATGGTCCACGCTTACAAGGGAAAAAAGTAATGATGATGGTCGGTGGACTTCGCCCCCGTCACGTTATTCCAGCATTTGAAGACTTAGGGATGGAAGTCGTTGGAACCGGTTATGAATTTGGACACAACGATGACTACAAGCGCACTACGGAATACGTTAAAGAAGGGACGGTAATCTATGACGATGTCAGTGGTTATGAATTTGAGGAATTTGCCAAAAAACTCAAGCCAGACCTCATTGCAGCCGGCATTAAAGAGAAGTATGTCTTCCAAAAAATGGCGCTTCCCTTCCGACAAATGCACTCTTGGGACTATTCTGGCCCCTATCACGGCTATCACGGCTTTGCTGTCTTTGCTCGGGACATGGATTTAGCGATTAATAATCCCACTTGGAGTTTAATCGAAAATCCCTGGTCTAAATAGTCAATCGTCATTGGTCATTAGTCATGGGTCTTACCAACAACAAGATACCAACGGCTAATGACCGAGAAATCATCAACAATCTAAAAGGTAAAGTGTCATGACAGAGAACAACGGAAACACCCAAAATTCTACTACTAATATCCCTTCTGAACCCCATCAAGTGCAAGATCACTTTGATTTATTTCAAACCGACCCCTATCAGAAACTTTTTGAATACAAGCGTCAGTTTGAAGGGGCTTATAGCAAAGAAAAAATCGAAGAAGTTTCAGAATGGACGAAAAGCTGGGATTATCGCGAGAAAAACTTTGCTCGGGAAGCCCTAACCATTAATCCCGCTAAAGCCTGTCAACCCCTAGGCGCGTTATTTGTAGCAGCCGGCTTTGAAGGAACCCTTCCCTATAGCCACGGCTCTCAAGGCTGTGTCTCTTATTTCCGTACCCATCTCACTCGCAACTACAAAGAACCGTTTCAAGCTGTTTCTTCTGCCATGACTGAAGATGCTGCGGTGTTTGGCGGCTATAGCAATATGAAAGATGGGCTAGCCAATTCCTATACCCTTTATAAACCGAAAATGATTGCGCTGTGTACCACTTGCATGGCGGAAGTGATTGGGGATGATTTGGGGGGATTTGTGGAAAACGTGAAGCATGAAGGAGCAATTCCTGCAGAAGTGCCCGTTCCTTATGCCCATACTCCAAGTTTTGTCGGCTCTCATATTACGGGCTATGACAATATGCTCAAATCCATTTTAGGGTGTCTCACGAAGGGGAAAAAAACAGAAACCAGTAACGGAAAATATAATTTTAACTTAGGATTTGATCCCTATATTGGCAATATTCGGGAATTGAAACGAATCCTACAGTTATTTGATCTCGATTACACGATTCTTTCTGATAATGCTGATGCGTTTGATTCTCCTAATACAGGGGATTTCCAAATGTATAATGGCTTAACTACCCTAGATGAGACTGCCGATAGCCTTAACGCCGAAGGGACTTTCTTCTTCCAGAAATACACCACCCCCAAAACCCAAGAGTACATTGAGAAGGAATGGGGTCAAGAAACATTTAATTTCCGTCCTTTTGGTATTCGCGGTACGGATGAATTTATTACTAAATTATCTGAAATCAGTGGGAAACCTGTGCCACAAGAGTTAGTGGAAGAACGGGGTCGCGCTGTAGATGCGATGACGGATTCTCAAGCCTGGATTCATGGGAAGCGAGTCGCTCTTTATGGTGATCCTGACCATGTTTTTGGACTCGTCAATTTCTTGTTGGAATTGGGCGCAGAGCCAGTTCATATTGTTGTTAGCAACAGTAATAACAAGTTTGAAAAAGAATTACAGGCGGTTTTGGATGCGAGCATTTATGGTCAAAATGCCACAATTTGGGGCAAAAAAGATCTCTGGCATCTACGGAGTTTAATGTTTACTGAACCCGTTGATCTATTAATTGGTAATTCTTACGGGAAATATCTCTGGCGGGATACGGAAACACCTCTGGTTCGCATTGGTTATCCTATCTTTGATCGCCACCATATGCACCGTTATGAAACCTTGGGCTATCGTGGCGCAATTAATCTTCATAACTGGATTGTTAATACGATTCTTGATGAATTAGATCGTAAGACCAATATTACTGGTAAAACTGATACTTCCTTCGATTTAATTCGTTAATTCGTCATTGGGGAATCCCCCCTAGCCCCCCTTTGAAAGGGGGGAAGGATATCGGAATATCGAAATGAGATCACTACTACGGATAGAGGAGAAAGCGATGAAACTAGGTGAAGTAGAACTCGATCGCGAACCGGATTTTGAACTAGATTCTAAAGTTAAACTTTGTAAAAATATTCGCAATGATGGGACGTTTCCTGGAACAGAAATTGGGGAAACTATTGCTAAAAAAGGTGAGGAAGGATATGTCATTGCTATTGGCACTTTTTTACAAACGGCTTATGTCTATTCGGTTCATTTTTTAGGTACGGGAAAAGTAGTTGGTTGCTTGGGGAAAGAACTGGAAGCAATTAGTAATTAGTCATTGGTCATTGGTCATTCAAAGGACAAACAACAAAGGACAAAACACAAATGACAAAACCAAAAGTCGCAGACCTTTTACACGAACCGGGTTGCGAACACAATCACCAAAAGGGGCAAAATAAAGCCTGTAGCCAACAAGCGAAACCAGGGGCTGCACAGGGAGGTTGTGCTTTTGATGGGGCTTCGATTACGCTAGTTCCTATTACTGATGCTGCCCATTTAGTTCACGGCCCGATCGCGTGTGCAGGGAATTCCTGGGGCAGTCGAGGCAGTCTCTCTTCTGGGGCAACTACCTATAAAATTGGTTTCACCACTGACATTACCGAAAATGACATTATTTTTGGGGGAGAGAAAAAGTTATACCGCGCGATCGCGCAAGTGATTAACTCCTATCATCCCCCAGCCGTGTTTGTTTACGCTACTTGTGTAACCTCCCTCATTGGAGATGATCTAGAGGCGGTTTGTCGCGCGGCAACCGAGCAGTTTCAAACCCCCATTATTCCCGTTCAAGCCCCCGGCTTTGCTGGGACGAAAAACTTAGGCAACCGACTCGCTGGAGAATCCCTTTTTGAGTATGTAGTTGGCACGCAAGAACCGGAATACACCACTCCCTATGACATTAACCTCATTGGCGAATATAACGTGGCCGGGGAACTTTGGGGGGTGCTTCCTCTCCTAGAAAAAGTGGGGATTCGGGTTCTCTCCAAAATCACGGGAGATGCCACTTTCCAAGAAGTCTGTTATGCCCATCGCGCCCAACTCAATGTCATGATTTGCTCAAAAGCCCTGATTAATCTAGGGCGAAAAATGGAGGAAACCTATGGCATTCCCTATATTGAGGAATCATTCTATGGCATTGCTGACATGAACCGTTGTTTACGTCACATTGCTGAAAAATTAGGGGATAAAGAGTTACAAGCGCGAGTGGAAACCCTCATTACTGAGGAAACGGCGAAACTGGATATTGCCCTTGCCCCCTATCGGAAACGACTGCAAGGGAAACGCATTGTCCTTTATACGGGCGGAGTAAAAAGCTGGTCGATCATTTCTGCTGCCCAAGATTTGGGGATGGAAGTGGTTGCCACCAGCACCAAGAAAAGCACGGAAGAGGATAAAGCGAAAATCAGAGAATTGCTTGGGGAAGAGGGTCTTATGCTTTCTAAAGGGAACGCGCAAGAACTCCTCCGAGTGATTGAACAGACCAATGCCGATATGTTGGTTGCTGGCGGACGTAACCAATATACCGCTCTCAAAGCGCGGATTCCTTTTCTCGATGTTAATCAAGAACGCCATAATCCCTATGCCGGTTATCGGGGACTTTTAGAAATGGCAAAAGAGTTTGATCACGTTCTCCATAGTCCGATTTGGGAACAGGTACGAGAACCTGCGCCTTGGTCATTATCCCATTTTGGAGAATCGGCGCTAAATTCAGATCCCCCCAACCCCCCTTACTAAGGGGGGCGGAGGGGGGATCCTTTCCCTTACTAAGAGGGGATACTTTTTGAAAATGGTATTGGTCATTAGTCACTGGTTTACAAATAACAAATATAGTTATTCCAATTATTTTCCGTAATGCGACCGTCTCGGTCGCTACTAGGGAGCAAGATGCTCCCACTCTCAGCTTGATGGTTTTTATTTGCAATGACTATAACGAATAACAAATAACAAATAACAAATGACAACTATTACTAGCCCACAAAAATCACTCTCAATTAACCCACTTAAGCAAAGTCCCCCTTTAGGCGCAGCGCTTGCCTTTTTGGGCTTAAAAGGGTTAGTTCCTCTCCTGCATGGTTCTCAGGGTTGCACAGCGTTTGCGAAAGTGTTGTTAGTTCGACATTTTCGGGAAGCCATCCCCATTGCTACGACAGCGATGACCGAGGTTTCAACCATTTTAGGGGGAGAAGACAATATTGAACAGGCGATTCTTACCTTAGTGGAAAAAGCAGAACCTGATCTTCTGGGATTACTGACAACGGGGTTAACGGAAACTCGCGGGGATGATATGCCCTATATCCTCAAGTTATTCCGTCAACGTCATCCTGAGTGTCATTCTCTCCCCATTATCTTGGCTTCTACACCAGATTATAAAGGAGGCTTACAAGAGGGCTATGCTACGGCGGTTGAGTCCATTGTTACCACGGATTACGGTGCGCCCCAAGAAATGTCCCAGCCTACGATTACGGTTTTAGCAGGGTCATTATTAGGGCCAGGGGATGTTCAAGAAATTAAAGAGATTATCGAAGCCTTTGGGTTTACTCCGTTGGTAATTCCCGATTTATCGGGGTCTCTTGATGGACATCTTGATGATAGTGAGTATAACAGTAAAACATCTGGGGGAACTTCGTTACAACAGCTACAACAATTAGCGCGATCGCGCTTTACAATTGCTATAGGAGAAAGCCTACGTCCTGCGGCGGAAAGTTTACAAAAAAAGTTTGGGACAGACTATCAAGTATTTCCCCGTTTATCAGGCTTAAAAGCTGTTGATCAGTTCCTCTGGTTACTCGCCCAACTTAGGGAAGATTCTGCCACTGTTCCCGTTAAATATCAACATCAACGTCGGCAATTACAAGATGCGATTCTTGATAGCCATTTCTATCTCGGTGGGAAGAAAATTTCCCTAGCGCTAGAACCCGACTTACTTTATCAAACCAGTTGGTTATTACAGGAAATGGGGGCAAATATTCAAGCCGCCGTTACCACAAGTAAATCTCCTTTACTGAATAATTTACCAGTAGATAAAGTCACAATTGGAGATTTTGGTGACTTAGAAACCTTAGCCCCAAACTCGGACTTAATTATTACCAATTCTCAAGGAAAATTAATCGCCGATAACCTCAATATTCCTCTCTATCGCTTAGGGTTTCCTATTTATGATCGCTTGGGTAATGGCACTCGTTGTTTAACCAGTTATCGCGGAACAATGCAGTTCTTATTTGACCTCAGCAATCTTTTTATTGAACACAATCATTAATTTTATTGGAGGTTTTGATTATGAAAGTTGCATTTGCTACTCAAGACAATATTCATGTTGATTCCCATTTTGGATGGGCCAAGAAAATTGACATTTACGATGTTTCTTCAGAAGGATATAACTTTCTACGAACTATTGACTTTGGCGATGATCTCGCAGAAGACGGAAACGAAGATAAATTAATTCCAAAAATTCAAGCTGTAGCTGACTGTACGATTGTTTACGTTTCTGCAATTGGTGGAAGTGCGGCTTCCCGTTTACTTCAAAATAAAATCACACCTCTCAAACCTGAAAACCAAGAAAAGGAAATTGTTGTGGTTTTAAATCAGCTAACGGAAACCTTAAAATCTCCACCCCCTTGGTTACGAAAAGTCATTAAACCGAAACTAACCCAATTTAATATTGAAGAAAATAGTCCCCTAGAAAACTTAGAAGAGGTAGCGAGTTATGACGGAAACTATTAATGCTAATTTAGTAGCAGAAAGCCCTTTCTTACAAGAATTAGTGTTACAAGTTCGCGCTCAAGATACTTATGGAGTTTATCGGGATTGGGATGATGAGTTGGTAATAGCTAACTTTGTTGTTTCTAAAGAGAAAAAAACTCAAATTTCTTTAGACCAAGGAATTGATACTCAAACTCAACTCAGGATTCTTTATTTCTATCGCGCGATCGAGCCTTCGGCTCGGTGAGCGGAGCTCAATCGCGGCTCGAATTGAAAAACAATCGGAAAAACCCTGTCAAGTTGCCATTGATTTATCTCATGAAGGCTTTGGTTGGGCTATTATTTGGACGGGATATCTAATGGTTTTATGTCGCAGTTTAAGAGACGCACAAACCTTTGGCTATTCTTCCCTCAGTAAACTAGCAAAACAAGGGGATAAATTAGTAGCTTCAGGTTTACAAAAAATTGCTCAATTTCCAGATGCGGCAAACGGAAGTTAAAGCCCAATATTCCAATTCAAACAAGAGGAGAATCACTATGACCCCAGCAAAAACCTTAACCGATTTTCAAAAACTGACCACTGCTGAAGAGTATCTACAATTTTTCGATATCGAATACGATCAGCAATTTGTTAATGTCAATCGTCTGCATATTTTGAAACAGTTTTCTTTATTAATTAAGGAGGTAGATCAAGCATTTCCTGATATTAGTGAAACTGAAAAATTAGAGAAATATCGTATGGCGCTAGAAGAAGCCTATCAAGTATTTCTCACCTCTAGTCCCTTGGAAACGAAACTTTTTAAGGTTTTTCAAACCAAACCCAAAAACTTTGTTTCTGTCAATGATCTGACTCCCAAAAAATGATGCTAACACCTAAAGAATTAGAACGTTATCGTCGCCAAATACAGCTTCCAGAATTGGGAGAATCAGGGCAAAACGCCCTAAAAAATACCACAGCCCTCGTTTCGGGGGTGGGAGGCTTGGGAGGGACAGTGGCTTTATATTTGGCAGTTGCAGGTATCGGTAAACTCATCCTCGTCCGTGGAGGAAATTTGCGCCTTGATGACATGAATCGGCAAATTTTAATGACCGATGACTGGGTGGGTCAATTGCGGGTCACAAAAGCCAAAGAAACCTTGACAGCCATCAATCCGAATGTTGAGGTGAGCGCGATCGCGCAATATATCACTCCCGAAAATGTCGATGGACTGGTGCAAAACGCCGATATCGCCCTCGATTGCGCCCACAACTTCGTGGAACGAGACTTGCTAAATGTTGCCTGTGTGCAACGGAATAAACCCATGGTTGAAGCAGCGATGAACAGCATGGAAGCCTATCTCACCACCATCATCCCCAGCAAAACCCCTTGTCTGTCTTGTCTCTTTCCCGAAAAACCCGATTGGGATCGTCGAGGATTTGGCGTTCTCGGCGCTGTTTCTGGCACTCTTGCCTGTTTGAGTGCCTTAGAAGCCATCAAAGTGATAACAGGCTTAGGTAAGCCCTTACTCGGGTACTTACTGAATATGGATCTTGCCCAAGGAGAATTCAAAAAACTTCACCTGTATCAAGATCCCAATTGCCCAGTGTGTGGTCATTTCAGTTACCAGTTACCAGTTACCAGTTACCAAGAATCGGTAACAAAGTGATCAAGAGATGGGGAGAACAATGGACCATCAACCAAATCAATAATGCAAAAATAAGGAGAAATCTCATGACTGTTTACTTAACAGAAAAAGCCGCTTCCAAACTACGGGGTTTTATTTATGCTGACGGCAAACCGCCCACCTCTGAAAAAGGGATTCGGGTAGCCGTCGATAATGGCGGATGTAGTGGGTTTGAATACATCTTGAATATTGTTCCCAACCCTGATGTCGATGATCTCATTTACGAACAATATGACATCAAAATTTATCTCGATCGCGCCAGCGCCCCCATTTTAGATGGGGTTGTCATCGACTTTATGGACAGCCTCGCCGAGAGTGGGTTTATTTTTGAAAACCCCAATGCCACTGAAGCCTGTAGCTGTGGCAAATCCTTTGCGGTTGCTGAAAATACACCCCCTGCTATCCCTTGTACGACTTATTAGTTCACGAATCAGGAGACTAATCATGACAACAAGTTACAAAGTTCGCTTACTGAAGCAAAAAAGAAAGAAACCCCCTGAACTCGATGTCACCATTGATGTTCCCGAAGATGAATATATTCTCGACGTTGCAGAAGAACAAGACTTAGACTTACCTTCTTCTTGTCGGTCTGGGGCTTGTTCCAGTTGTGTCGGTAAACTCGTCGAAGGGGAAATTGATCAAGAAGACCAAAGTTTCTTAGACGAAGAACAAATCGCCAAAGGTTACGTTTTACTTTGCGTTGCCTATCCCAAATCAGATTGTACCATCAAAACCCATCAAGAGGCTTACTTAGTTTAAGGTTGATCAAGATCGGGATTGACCATTGTTGATCCCGATACCACCTTTACTTTTGAGGAAATAACAATGCTGAAGCGAAGATTGTTGGTTTTTTTATCCGCTTTTTGATATCAAATCCGTTTGATTAATTGGCATAGCGAGCAAGATGCTCGCACTCC
>JBKHER010000011.1:0-17221 GCA_046540715.1 Halothece sp. | reverse complement strand
CAGTGACCAGTGATCAGTGACCAGTGATCAGTGACCAGTGACCAGTGACCAGTGAAGAGCAAGTTATTGGAACTGTCTGTTGCTGTCACCGTAGAAACTCTAGTTAAAGTTGGTAGCTGGTAACTGGTAACTGGCAACTGACAAAGAACGCAGAATTATTAACGATAAAAAGCTATGGCAAACTTAAAAGAAATCCGCGATCGCATTGATTCGGTTAAAAATACTCGTAAAATTACTGAGGCGATGCGCCTAGTTGCCGCCGCTAAAGTCCGACGCGCCCAAGAACAGGTTAGTTCCACTCGCCCTTTTGCCGATCGCCTCGCCCAGGTACTCTATAACCTCCAAACCCGTCTGCAATTTGAAGATGTCGATCTCCCTCTCCTAGAGAAACGGGAAGTCAACACCGTAGGCTTGCTGGTGGTCTCTGGCGATCGCGGCTTGTGTGGCGCTTATAACGCCAATGTGATTAAACGGGTTCGTCAACGGGCGCAAGAATTAGAAACCGAAGGAATTAACTATAAATATATTGTTGTCGGGAGCAAAGCCGATCAGTTCTTAAAGCGTCGTGAAGCACCCATTGAAGCCAGCTACACCAATCTTAATCAAATTCCCACTGCCAATGAAGCCTCAAATATTGCAGATGAACTCCTATCTTTATTTTTGTCAGAAACAGTGGATCGAATAGAACTGGTTTATACCAAATTTGTCTCCTTAATTAGTTCTCGTCCCGTCATTCAAACCTTACTTCCCCTTGATCCTCAAGGCTTAGAAGTGTCTGATGATGAAATTTTCCGTTTAACGACTAGAGGAGGGGATTTTGAAGTCGAGCGAGAAACAGTGGAGAGCGACACTCGCACCCAAACCTTCCCCAAAGATATGATTTTTGAGCAAGACCCCGTGCAAATCCTCGATGCTCTCCTTCCTTTATATCTCAATAATCAATTACTACGAGCGTTACAGGAATCTGCTGCCAGTGAATTGGCTTCAAGAATGACAGCAATGAATAATGCCAGTGATAATGCCACAGAATTGATTAAAACCCTTACTCTCTCTTATAACAAAGCCCGTCAAGCGGCCATTACTCAAGAGATTTTAGAAGTGGTCGCTGGGGCGGAAGCTCTCGGATAGTCCAATTTAATCATTGCAGTATTAAATCCTGAATTGCCTCTCTCTAAACTAGGGAGAGGTTTTTTTGATGATCGCGCCCCCTAGGTCAATTGCGTTTCCCTCCCTTTAAAATAGATCAAGTAAACCCGATTTTCTTCAACGTGAGCAGACTTTTGCCTAGTCTGTTTCCGATTCAAACTTAACAGTTGACCTCAGCTATGCCCTTAATTGATCTTCATGGTGTCACTCATGCCTATGATTTCCTTCCCGCCCAATCGGAAAAAAATGCTCCTGTTCTCGTTTTTATTCATGGTTGGCTGCTTAGTCGTCAATACTGGCAACCCTTAGTGGAGAAATTAGTCGTCAACTATCCTTGTTTGTGCTATGATTTGCGAGGTTTTGGTGATTCCAAACATATTTTAAACCCAAACCCAGACTATAGTTTAGAAAGTTATGCCCATGATTTATCTTGTTTATTAACGCAATTAGACCTGAATGAGGTGTGGTTAGTGGGTCATTCTCTTGGAGGAAGTATTGCTTTATGGGGGGCAAAATGTTGTTCCGAAAAAGTCAGGGGCGTAATTTGCTTAAATGCGGGTGGGGGAGTGTATCTCAAGGAAGAGTTTGATCGCTTTCGCAAGGCCGGACAACAGTTAATTAAATATCGACCCCAATGGCTTCCCTATATTCCTTTGATTAATTTTCTTTTTACTCGCGTAATGGTAGCTCAACCTTTAGCTTTACATTGGGGGCGACAACGAGTCATTGACTTTGTGAAAGCCGATCCTCTCGCCGCTGTAGGATCACTTCTTGAATCAACCACCGAAGAAGAAGTTCATCGTCTCCCGCAATTAGTATCTCAATTAACCCAACCTGTTTACTTCATTGCTGGTGAAAAAGATGCTATTATGGAGCCTAAATATGTGGGGCATTTAGCAAGTTTTCATTACCTCTTTACCAATTGTGGAGAGAACTTAAAGGAGATTCCCAACTGTGGACATATGTCAATGGTTGAAAAACCGAAGGAGATTGTTAGCCTCATGGAGGAGATTTTAAGTCAATTTTATCCTTCTGAGTGCTATTAGAAGATCACACAGGCATTTGTCTTTGTTTTCGTAACTATGTTACGATCTATAAGCGATGAGTAGTCGCATCAAGAAGACGCTCGCTTTGATCTCGGTACGGATTGAGTGTAGTTCGTTCTTAAAATCTTCAAATTAGGTAAAGAATTGGATGACGCAAGTAGTTATCAATAATAATGAACAGATAGAGTCGGCACTGCGCCGCTTTAAGCGTAAAGTTTCTCAAGCAGGAATTTTTGCTGATATGAAAAAAAATCGGCATTTTGAAACCCCTGCAGAAAAACGCAAGCGAAAAGAAATTAGCCGACACCGAGAACGTCGGAGATTTCGCAATCGCAGAAATAAGAAGTAGAATTCCATAAGGAGTAACATGGTACAAGCAAAATCCGGCGATACGGTCAAAGTTCACTACACAGGAAAGCTCAACGATGGAACAGTATTTGATTCTTCCGAAGGGCGGGAACCCTTAGAGTTCGCCATTGGAGAAGGTCAGATTATTCCTGGGTTTGAACAAGCTGTGATCGGAATGACCCCCGGAGAATCAAAAACAGCGCAAATTTCTTCGGATGAAGCCTACGGTCCCCATCGCTCGGAAATGGTGTTGGAAGTTGAACGGGAGCAAATTCCTGAAGATATTGAGGTTCAACCGGGTCAACAGTTACAAGTTCAACATCCCAGTGGTCAACAAATTCCAGTTGTTGTTACCGAAGTAGCAGAGTCTAAAGTCACTCTTGATGCTAACCACCCTTTAGCCGGTCAAGATTTAACATTTGATATTGAATTGGTCAATGTTGAAGGTTAATCACAAAATCTTTTAATTACAGTGAGGGGAAGCGTTATTTTAGCAACGTCTTCCTCTTTTTTTGGCTTTTAATCGCCTATTTCGACCCTTATTGTTCATTATTATTATTCATTAGGGGCTGTACCACCAGATAGCCAATCCCACTAAAAGTAACGATAATCATCAAAATGACCGCCATCACTAACCAACCGTTTACCTCTTGAGACTTGGAATTGTCCTCTCCCTCCCTTGGATAATAGTCGGTTTGCTCAGTGAATAAGGTTTCTTGTGAAGATTGGGGAAAATAATTGGCTGTCGGTTCTCTGTCCAAATCAGAAGCATGAGATTGATAGAAATCAGTGGTTGGGAAATGACTGAGTGAGGGTTGTTGTTCCTCACTTAAAATACTCTCTAGTCTTTCCACGGATTGGGAGAGTTTACTAATTTCTAGACGCAGACTTTGATTTTGCTGATAGAGGTGTTGATTTTCTTGTTTTAAGCTGTCTAATTGCGTTTTCGTCGCTTGCAGTTCCCCTGCGAGTTCTCGATACACTGACATGGGAACAGTGGGTAAATTTTTCTGTTGAGAAGGGGTAGAAACGTTTTGATACTGAGGATGAGATGTCATAAGTAATGAAGATTAAAATCTAAAAATCTTTGCTTAAGGGAAAGAAATGTCCCACAGGCCCGGATCCTTTTCCTAAGTCTAAAGCATATTCTAAAGCAGTCGTTAGATATTGCTTACTTTTTTGTACTGAAGTTTTTAAGTCATTGCCTAAAGCAATATTTGCCGCGATCGCTGCGGAGAGAGTGCAACCGGTGCCATGATTATTCTGAGTCTCCACATTTTTCGTTTTCAAAACCTCCCACTCTTGTCCATCAAACCAAACATCGACTCCTCGTAAATTTTGAGGCATTGCCCCTCCTTTTACCAGCACAGCCTTTGCTCCTTTTTCGTGAATAATCGCCGCTGCTGTTTTCATTTCCTCAAGAGTATTAATCTCTTGCCCACTAAGAATTTGTGCCTCATAGCGATTAGGAGTCACTAAGATAGCCAAGGGAACTAAACGCTGAGTTAAAGCCTCTACCGCTGCATTATCAATTAATTGCGCCCCACTGCGAGACACCATAACGGGATCAACCACTAAATAGGGGTGTAACTCATAAGTTTCAACTTGACGCACTGTGGCTTCAATAATCCCCTGATTAAGGAGCATTCCGGTTTTAACCCCCTCTACCCCCAAATCACTAATCACAGAGTCAATTTGAGCGGCTACCATCTCTGGAGAAAGCGCATCTACCTGTTGGACTCCCACCGTATTTTGAGCCGTGACACAAGTAATCGCACTCATCCCATGGACTTGATGAAAGGCAAAAGTGCGTAAATCAGCTTGAATACCAGCCCCACCTCCACTATCAGAGCCAGCAATAGTTAAAGCAATTGGACAATGCAATTTTTCCTCCTGACTTAGCGACGGCGACGACGTTGTAAAAAGTCGGGAATATCTAACCCGCGACTCTCCTCGGGATCAGCCTTGGGCTGCGATTCAGATTTCTTTTTCTCGGGAGTGGGATTAGGGGATTTTGTTGTGGTTGTCTTACTTTCTTTTTTCTGGGGTTTCTTTTTATCGTCTCCTGAGAAACCAGTGGCAATCACAGTGATGCGGATTTCTCCTTCCATTTTCTCATCATCAATCACCGCCCCAAAAATAATATTGGCTTCAGAATCAACGCCTTCATAAATCGTTTCCGCTGCCGTATTCACTTCATGGAGGGTTAAATCACTGCCGCCAGTAATATTAAAGACAACGCCTTTTGCCCCCTGAATGGAAGACTCTAAAAGGGGAGAAGAAATGGCTTGGTTAGCCGCTTCCGCAGCTCGTGATTTTCCTGAGGCAGTGCCAATTCCCATTAACGCCGAACCCGCATCCGCCATCACCGCTCTTACATCAGCGAAGTCAACATTGACGAGCCCCGGAATGGTAATAATATCAGAAATGCCCTGTACCCCCTGTCGCAAAATATCATCGGCAACTCTAAAGGCTTCCTGCACGGGGGTTTGTTCATCAATCACCGAAAGCAGTTTATTATTGGGAATAACAATCAGGGTATCCACGCGGGTTTGCAGTGCCGAAATCCCTTCCTCAGATTGGGTGGTGCGCCGACGACCTTCAAAAGTAAAGGGACGGGTAACTACGCCAACGGTTAAACAACCCATCTCTTTTGCTACTTCCGCGACAATGGGAGCCGCTCCGGTGCCAGTTCCCCCTCCCATGCCAGCAGTAATAAACGCCAAATCAGTATCTTCGAGGGCATTAGCAATTTCATCTCGGGATTCTTCGGCAGCCTTTTGCCCAATGGAGGGATTCCCCCCTGCTCCTAAGCCACGGGTTAGTTTTTCTCCCACTTGTAGGCGGTTGGGGGCAGTGGCTCGGGATAGGGCTTGGGCATCGGTATTAATCGCCCAAAATTCGACCCCTGTAACATCACTAGCAATCATTCGGTTAACGGCATTACAACCGCCACCGCCAACACCAATTACTTTAATTCTTGCCAAATTTCCAGGCACGATATTGTCACTCCTTGGTTGTTCTTGGGCAGGCTTATGGGAATCATTTTGAGATGAATTTAGCAGCGCTTCGATCTCATCAAAGGCATAGTCATCCTCTTCTGACTCACTAAGGTAGGGAGAATTGCTGTTGTTGTACTGTTGATCGTCATTATTCATTTTGATAATTTAGAGGCGTTAAGTTTTCAACATTGAGAAGATTTAATTTAAGCAGTGCTGGTAGAAGGATATTAGAAAATAAAAAATAAAGTGATGGTTTAGGGAGCAATTGCTACTAATTTAGAATAAGTATAACTGCAATAATTGCTTAACTTAAAGCCCGATCGCCTACCGCTAAAAATTATCTATCATTTCTTCTCGATAATCAATCATTCCTTTGGCAGTAACTCGACTAAAATTAAGTTGGGGTTTTTAAGATTGATCTGGCGCATTTGATGCGGTGGCACTTCTTGAGGAAGATTTTTCAGTTGGCTTAAAGTTTCCAGTTGCTGGGGAAGATCTTCAATACTTCCACCGAGGTGAACGGTTCCCAACTCAGTTTCCAGAATCAGATTTGCTGGATTTTGCCAGTTGACAGTTTGCACATCAATGGACATTGCTTGTAGTTTTGGGTAAATTTGCGCCCATTGTAAGCGATAATGAGGTCGATAACCAATTACGTTGATAACATCGGAGGGGAAATTTTCGGAAGATTGATATTTCTCTTGCGACATCCATCTTCCTTTAGCATCAATATAACCCTCTCCAAGAGGATTAACGGTGGTAGGATTGGGAATGGTTTTGGCAACTGGGGGGGATTCTTGAACTGCAATGGTTAGACGAGAAGGGTAAAGATCGCGAGCAACCTTGACTTGCGCGATCGGAGCTTGTTGTTCTAGAATCGTTTCAATTTTCTCGGGAGCAAGGGTAATAACAGGCTCAGAAGTGGCTTCTGCTAGAAGGTCATGGATTGCTTGGCGACTCAAATATTCATTCCCTTGGATGACGATTTCTTCTGGCTCTTGCAACCCCCACTGTGGCAGGAAACTAGCCCAAGCTAATCCGCCCGTAAAGGTTGCTACCAGAATGGTTCGCCAAAAAGACTGAAGAATTTTGAGTTGTCGTTGACGTTTGAGAGCGACTCGCCGTTCTCGAATCTCACGAGGAGCATAGGTAGAATTCATCTGGTTTCCTCAATATCATCTTTAGTTTGGCGATTTTTATATTTAAGTTATCGCATGAATGGATACTTTGGGAAATCTATTGGGTTGGCTTGATGGATCAGAACCTGTGCTAGTGTAGGCATAACCCCCTCATGATGATATTTTCTACTATTGTTTTGGAATTATTATGATTACCACTAAACGCGGATTGGTTCTTGGTGCAACGGCTGCCATGCTAACAACAGTTGCTGTTACGGGCGCTGGACTTCATCTTTCCCAGAGTCAGGCTTTTTTCCAAGAAAGCCCTAAGGAATTGGTGGATCAAGTTTGGCAAATTGTAAATCAACAATATGTTGATGCAACGTTTAATCAGGTGGATTGGCGAGCGGTTCGGGAGGAATATTTAGATCGCTCTTATGACAATAAAGAGGAGGCTTATGATGCGATTAATGAGATGCTTAAAGAACTCGATGATCCTTACACTCGTTTCATGGATCCCGAAGACTTTAAAAATTTACAAATTGATACCTCTGGGGAATTAATTGGTGTTGGCATTCAAATTGCTTCAGATGAGGAAACTGACTATATTCGAGTGATTTCTCCTATTGAAGATAGTCCAGCGTTTGACGCTGGGATTGAGTCGCAAGATTTGATTACAGAAATTGATGGCAAAAGTACCGAGGGAATGGATCTCAACGAAGCAGTCAATCTAATTCGCGGCGAACCGGATACCCAAGTAACGCTAACCATTCAAAGAGATGAGGAAGAATTAGAGTATGAAATTACTCGTGCTGAAATTGAAGTGCGCCCCGTGAGAACTCGCTTACAGGAAACATCACAGGATCAAGATGTCGGCTATATTCGCCTTAATCAATTTAATTCTAATGCGACTGATGAAATGCGTAGTGCCATTCAAGAGTTTGAAGAAAAAGGAGTGTCAGGATATGTTTTAGATTTGCGGTCGAACCCTGGCGGACTTTTGCAAGCGAGTGTGGAAATTTCTCGGATGTGGCTAGATGAGGGAAAAATTGTTTCCACAGTTAATCGCCAAGGTAAAGCGGATGAACAAAGCGCCAATGGGAGTGCTTTAACCGATAAGCCATTAGTGGTCTTAGTCAATGGCGGATCAGCTAGCGCCAGTGAAATTCTTTCGGGAGCTTTGCAAGATAATGATCGGGCTGTAATTGTGGGAACAAAAACCTTTGGAAAGGGGCTTGTTCAATCTGTACGAGGTTTAGGAGATGGTTCAGGATTGGCAATAACCATTGCGAAGTATTTAACCCCTGATGGTCGTGATATTAATGAAAAAGGAATTGATCCTGATGTGGTAGCAGAAGTTGATGAAGACAAACAAGAAGATTTACGCCTAAGCCGAGATAGTTTAGGAACATCTGATGATCCACAATTTTCAGAGGCTCTCTCGATTCTACAAACTGAAATCAGTAAGCAAGGACAGCAAGCAGAGGCTGATTAGCCATGAGAGTGTTATTAAAGTTAATTGGTTTAGCCCTGATGATTTACCCACCCGATTGACGATGACCCAGTCTGGTGCAAGATCAAAGCGATTGGCAACTGGTCCATCGTTATTTTTCAAGTAGCTCATAACCCCTTAATCAATGATAAGGTGAGAGTAAGGTTTGACCTTATTGATTTAATGACCGCTTATTGTGGAACTTTCTTGTAAAACCAAATATGCTCTTCTTGCTCTTTTAGAGCTTGCTGCGTACCATCAGAAACAAGAACCATTACAAATTCGGCAAATTGCCGAGAAACAAAACATATCTGATCGCTATCTAGAGCAACTTCTAGCGACGTTACGGCGAGGGGGATTGGTTAAAAGTCAGCGTGGGGCAAAAGGCGGATACCTGCTGGCGCGAGAACCTTGGCAAATTACGCTTTTGGATGTGGTGGACTGTTTGGAAGGCTTAGAAAGCTCAAACTCAGAATGTTCTCTGATTAATACTGCTGAAAAAGCAGTTGTCGAAGAAATTTGGCAAGTGATCGATGAGAATCTTAAAGCCCAGCTACAAAAGCATAATTTACAAACTTTATCAGAACAGCGTAATAATAAACAAAGAACTGATTTAATGTACTACATTTAAAAAAATTCAGTCTTAATCGAAATTAACTATGCGTATTGCCAGTAATGTTACCGAACTCATTGGTCGGACTCCTTTAGTCCAACTGAATCGTATTCCTGAAAGTGAGGGATGTATTGCCAATATTGTTGTTAAGTTAGAAGGGATGAATCCCTCGGCTTCGGTTAAAGATCGGATTGGGATTAGTATGATCAAAACTGCCGAAGAAAAAGGGATCATTGAACCAGGAAAAACGATTTTAGTTGAACCTACCTCTGGGAATACTGGAATTGCCCTGGCGATGACAGCAGGGGCTTTGGGATATCAACTGATTCTAACGATGCCAGAAACCATGAGTAATGAACGTCGGGCGATGTTACGAGCTTATGGGGCGCAATTAGAGCTTACCCCAGGGGTACAAGGAATGGGAGGCTGTATTCAACGGGCGCAGGAGATTGTTGATAATACGCCGAATGCTTATATGCTTCAGCAGTTTAATAATCTGGCTAACCCCAAAATTCATCGTGAAACTACTGCCGAAGAAGTGTGGGAAGATACAGATGGGAAGGTGGATATGGTGGTTGCTGGCATTGGCACGGGTGGCACGATTACGGGGATTGCGGAAGTGATTAAACAGCGTAACCCTGAGTTTAAGGCGATCGCGGTTGAACCCACTACTAGCCCCGTTTTATCAGGAGGAGAACCCGGTCCTCATAAAATTCAAGGGATTGGTGCCGGGTTTATTCCAGAAGTTTTAAATGTCCAAATTTTGGATGAAGTGATTACCGTTAGCGATGAAGAGGCAATTTTTTATGGTCGTCGTTTAGCTAATGAAGAGGGGATTCTTTCAGGAATTTCCACGGGGGCGGCGCTTTGTGCGGCGATTAAGGTGGCGCAGCGATCGGAAAATGAGGGGAAGTTAATTGTTATGATTCAACCGAGTTATGGGGAACGTTATTTGACTACCCCACTGTTTCAGGATTTAGCCCCGATGACTGATGCGGTAACGGTTAATTAGTGAGTTAAAAATCACCCGGCCTTTATCCCCCCTAATCTCCCTTTGAATGGTGTATTAATTTTTGTGGACTCTCGCCAACTGATATTCTCCTTTAGTCTCTAATCGGGTGATTTCTGCTTGCTGTTCTATCTTTTTAAGGTGGCGGGGATGAGAGAGGATTAATTGGGATTCGTGATCAGGTTGTGCTTCTAAGTGCGCGATCGCGCTTTCAACATCACTAAAAAATTCCACATTCTGCTGACGATAAAACACCACACTGGGCTTTTTCATTCCAATCATGATTACTTCTTCCTCAGTTACCTCTAACTGGGCTAATTCTCGCAAAGGCTGTTGGCGAACTTCATCCATCAACGAAACCGCGGGTTCTAAAACGAAGATAAACGTTAACAACATTGCCAAAAGATTAATTCCCCATAACCAACGGCGATACGGTTGTCGAATTAAAGCAATCACCATTAATACCGCCGCCACTGACCAAATGATAGCCGCTACAATATTTAATCTCGACTTAGCATAAACCTCGCCTAAATTGGGGGCTGCTGGATCATACCCAATCCAATTCGGGCTATAGTAAAATGCTCCTGCTAAAACTAAGGCAAAAATAACATTAATAATCCCATTAATGATTAGCCCTTTGCTAATAGTTTCCGTTTGGTAATGACCCCAAAATAAGCCCAATAAAATAGCAGCAGCTGGTAATAACGGAATGATATAACTGGGTAATTTAGTAACCGCGATCGTAAAGAAAACAAAAATAACCGTAAACCAAAAAAATGCAAATAATCCTAACTGTTGGTGACGGGGTTGATTGTGCCAAAATCGTCTGCGCCAAACCTGTAATTGCGCGATCGCGCTAGGAAGATAAACCGACAGGGGCGCAAATCCAATTAACACCACCAAAAAATAAAAATACCATGGCGCACCATGTTCATTGACAACACTCGTAAAGCGTTCCACATTATGATAGCCAAAAAAGGACGCAATATAATCTTCCCCATTTTCAATAATTATTAAAATATGCCAAGGAATCGTTATTACCAAAAAAAGAATTGTCCCAGAAATGACTCGCATTTCCTTAACAACTGACCATAATTTTCCTTGATATAACAAAAAAGCAATAATAATTAATCCTGGTAAAACTAAACCTACTGGCCCCTTTGCTAATACAGCCAAGGCAATTAAAACATAGAAACTAAGATACCAACCACTGGGAAAACTCAGACTAAAAAATGGCTTTTCCTCTACCTTTTCTGATTCCACATAACCCACAAAAAAGCATAGTAGCGCCCCTCCCATACATCCCGTTAATAATAAATCAGACACCCCCACTCGCGCCCAAATCATAAATTCTGGGGCTAAAGCTAAGGTGACACCAGCAATTAAACTTGACCATCGCCGTTGCACTGACTGGGAACTTGTCATTGCAGAAACACCGAACCGTTCCATCACGAGAAACAGAAATAAAGTTAACCCCATCGCACTTAACGCAGAAGGGAGTCTTACCGCCCATTCATTCACCCCCAAAACCTGATAACCCACAGCCATCAACCAGTAAACCAAAGGCGGTTTATCGAAGCGAGTCTCCCCATTAAAATAGGGGGTTACCCAGTTCCCTGTTCCTAGCATTTGACGGGATGCTTCAGCAAATAACGGCTCCGTTTCATCCACCAAACCAATACTGCCTAACCGCCAAAGAAACGTTATTGTAGCGATAATAGCAACCAGAACGAGTGACCACTGCTTCATTACTTAGCCTTTGCTTGATACCGAGTCAAAACCGTCCGTATTTTACCAACTTCTACTGGCTTAGTCAGACATTCACTCGCTCCCGACATTCTTGCTCGCATCCGATCTACCATATTTCCCGTTAAAATAATCACAGGAACCTCCTTGAGGGCTTCTACACGGCGAATTTGATGACATAATTCATAGCCATTCACTACCGGCATCACTAAATCTAAAAAGATTAACTTTGGTTTCTTTTCAATGAGCGTCGGTAATGCCTCCACACTCTCATAAATCCCAATAAAATCAAACCCAGAGGAATGAGCAATAGTTTCAATCATCTTCTGCGTTTGTGGGCTATCATCCACACAAGCAATTAACCCCTGATTACGACTACTTCGGCGACGACTTTCATAGGAAGTTGTCTTTTCACTCCCAATCGTGTCTGTTTTTGAGAAAAGGGAGAGATCAGGAACATCTACAAACGTAATAATTTCTTGATGAATTAACGGCTGTAACACTTGGGTCATTCCCCATAAATCACGTTTCATCCGCGCTGCAAGATCTCGAAGCGTTTCTTTTCCCTGCATCAAGCTCATCAGGTTTTTATAAATTTTTTCCGAAGTTTTAGCTTTCAGCTTTTCCTGTGCGCTTACTAACGGTGCAGCATTGGGGGAATAGTCTTGTAACCCCATTCCTAACCAACGTTCCCAAGCCTTTTGTACTTCTTGTTGCACCCCCATTACTCCCTGCATCCAGGTATGAGGTAATCTTCCTTGTTGCGAGGGACGATTATTTTCACTCACTTGAACATAAAAACTATCCCCAACCCCATCTAAATGTGCCATCGTTGTTAATTGGGAGTCTTGACTAAAAAACTCTTGTAACGTTGGAGAAGCAAGCTCTGTGGCTTGTACCACATCAAATAATCCTTCTAATAATACCCCTTTAATCGCTTTTGTAACTTGATCAGGACTTAAATTTTTTTGTTGTGCAAGTTTTGCTAACAGATGATATTCAATACACTCAGGTTGCTCTGATTCTGGAAGCGTATATTGGGAAACGTTTTCGAGAACCGCATCTGTTGCCCCTGCAAGTTTTAATTGTCGGATCAAACGGCGATGGGGATGGATACCACCATCAATCCAAGATAATTGACCTAAATTGAGATAAATTTGCCAAGATTGACCGTTAGCGGCTTGTATATCAAGGCGACCGGTAAATTGTTTTTTGCTATAGTAGGTTAAGTAGCGAAAGATGCGGTTACAAGTTAATCGTTGTTCTGCTGTGGTGACCATAACGTTCCCCTGTTCAGTGGTGAGGCACAAGTTTTTCTATTTGTAATATAACTTAATTTTATAGCAAGATGTTGTTGGTTATTGGTTATTAGTTATTGGTGATTGGTTATAATACTATAGTAATAGTGCAACTTTAATTTTCATCCACTGGTAACTGGTCACTGATAACCAATTATACCTTCTCGACCTACTAATCAAACCTAAAGTAATGAGATTTAAATGGGTTAATCAGTCGAAAATTGTACTGCTCCTATTTCTATTTATTCTTACTGGGTCAGGAGTCATTTTCTCTCAAGACTTTTTTGCGGTTGCTTCTCAAGGTGAAGATTGTTCACCAAAAGCAACTGAGCCTCTTTATCGGGTTGATGAAGTGGAATGGCAAAGTCATGAGAATCAAGGATTTTTAAATGTTAAAGGAACAGCGCGAACAGGAGGTTGGACAGGAATTTGCCTTTATGAAGATAGCAGTGATAGTGACACGCAAGTTTTTCAGTTACGAGGCGTTCCCCCACAAGGAATGGCAACTCAGGCTCTAACTCCAGTTTCGACAAAAAAAGAAATTAACTTGTCTGAACTATCTACAGATGAATTAATCGTGAAAGCAGAAACTAATTGTCAAAAAATCCATTCTAAGTAATCAAATATAGCAAAATGTTTGGAACAGGCAAAAAAATAGAATGAAACAGCCCTGCCTTTGTCAGGGAGGAATTAAAGGGGGGATTCCAAGTAAAAAATTAAAACTGATTTAGGATTACTATATGTCTGAAAATAAAGAATTTTCTGTTGGCGATAAAGTGAAACTGGTTGCTTCTCCGCCTTATATTAAAACGGCGGAACCGATGCCAATGTTACGTCCACCAAATGTTGTCAAGGTAGGGGAAGAGGGAACAATTTTAGATCGTCGCCCTGGAAATTATTGGGCGGTGCGCTTTCAAAATGGCGCGTTTTTATTAGAAAGCCGTTATCTGGAAGAAGTAAAAGCAGAAGACTCTTCCTCTCATCTAGAATCTCATATTGATGAGGCTTGATTTTGTTCTCGTCGCCACCAAGCCCGAACTAATTTAATCGGTTGATAAGGATAGTCTTCTCCAAGGGTTTCTTTAATGACTTTTAGGGAAGTATCCCCAACTGTATTAATTGTTTCCCAGATTATTTTCTGTTCATTTTTGGGAACAAATATCTCTAGATCAATAGGTTGATTCATCTCAATTAATTCGGCAATGTGATTAATAATCGTTGTTGTTCTTAAGCCTCTTTCTTTGGCAATTTCTTCAATGGTTAAGCCCTGTTGAACTAAACTCAGGGTTTTCATTTTCGTGTTAGAAGGAACTGGAGTGGGTAATTTTGTTTCTTGTAAAAAGGCTTGAATATCAGAGATAAAGGCTTTTCCATATTGATGCAGTTTATGTTCGGTTACTCCAGAAAAGTTTTCTAGTTGCTCAACGGTTTTGGGTTTGAATTGTGCCATTTGTCTAAGAGTTGCATCAGAAAAAATCATATAGGGGGCAATAAATTGAGCATCGGCTAGTTGCTTTCTGGTTTTTCTTAAGCGCACTAATAATTGTTGGGTTTCAATATCAAGATGCTGATAACGATGCTGTTTTTGGGAAGAGGTTTGGGGAACAGCAATATAGACAGTACGCTTTTGACGTAAAATTTCCCAACTGCGTTGATTTAATTTTAAAACGCGATAACCATCACTGGTTTCTGTCATTAATCCTTGATGCAATAAGGAACGAGCTAAATTCTTCCAAGCATCAACACTTTGATCTTTGCCTATCCCATAAGTCGATAATAAATGATGTCCATTTTGTTCAATTTTTTTACTTTTAGAACCCCGTAAAATATCAATAATATGATTCATGCCAAAGCGTTCCCGACAACGGGCAATACAGGAGAGAAATTTCTGGGCTTCTACTGTCCAATCTTCGATGGGTTTGGGGTTAAGACAGTTATCACAGTTCCCACAATTGCCAGAAAAATGTTCACCAAAGTAACTGAGTTGAATGGTTCGCCGACAGTCTGTTCCTTCTGCATAATCAATCATTTTCCGCATTTGTTGTCGCGCTAGGCGTTGGGATTTTTCGTCTTCTTTTTGGCTGATTAAATACTCGATGGTCTGAATATCTTTTCTACCAAATAAAAGTAAACAATGGGCGGGTTCGTTATCTCTTCCGGCGCGTCCGGCTTCTTGATAATAGTTTTCGAGATTACGCGGTAAATCATAATGAACTACAAAGCGAATATCGGGCTTGTCAATGCCCATTCCAAAAGCAATTGTTGCCACCATCACTTGCACATCGTCTCTTAAGAAACGGCTTTGATAGTCACTGCGGTTACTATCACTCATTCCAGCATGATAAGGAAGGGCGGAAATGCCATCTTTTTTAAGGCGAAAGGCAACTTCTTCGACACGGCGACGACTGAGACAATAGACAATTCCCGACCCATTTTGACGGGAAATAAACTTAAAGAGTTGATTATAATGTTGACGTTGTTTTGGTTGAACTTCGTAATATAAATTAGAACGATTAAAACTGGTAATTTGGATGGTTGGCTGTTTTAGGGTAAGCTGACTAATAATATCTTGGCGCACGCGCTCGGTTGCCGTTGCTGTTAGGGCAATCATAGGAACTTGGGGAAATTGGATGCGTAAAGCCTTTAATTGGCGATATTCGGGGCGGAAGTCGTGTCCCCATTCTGAGATACAATGGGCTTCATCAACGGCGAAAAGGGAGAGTCCTTGCTTTTCTTGCACTGACTGTAGGAACTTTTTGGCTGCTGGGCTAACTAATTTTTCGGGGGCGAGGTAGAGAAGTTTAATGTTACCGTTGAGGATAGCAAGACGGCGCGATCGCGCTTCCTCTGGGGTTAAACTACTATTAAGAAACGTGGCAGCAATGCCATTGTTTTCTAAACTTTCCACTTGATCCTGCATTAAGGCAATGAGGGGAGAAACCACCACTGCTAATCCTGGTTTAAGCAGTGCCGGAAGCTGATAACATAAAGATTTTCCCCCACCAGTGGGCATCACCGCAAGAACATCTTGGTTAGCCTCTAAAATGGCGGTGATAATTTCCTTTTGTCCGGGGCGGAAACTTTCATAACCAAAGTATTGTTTTAAGGCAGTTTCTAGCTTAGACATCATTCATGAATTATTGGCTAATTAAATCTGAACCCAGTGATTATAGTATTGCCGATTTAGAGCGCGATCGCGCTACCATTTGGGATGGCGTTCGCAATTATCAAGCCCGTAACTTTCTGCGAGAAATGCAAGTCTCAGATATTGCTTTTTTCTATCACTCTAACGTTAAACCCCCTGCCATTGTTGGCTTAGCCCGAGTTATTGAAACGCAAATTGCTGATCCCACCCAATTTAATCCTGAGAGTCGCTATTTTGATCCCAAATCAACTCCCGACACCCCGCGCTGGCAAACAGTTAAAGTCGAATTTATGGAAAAATTTAGTGAACCGATTTCCCTAACGCAACTCAAAACAATGTTCACACCAGAAGCATTTCCCGTAGTAAAAAAAGGGAATCGTCTCTCGGTTATGCCTGTTACTTCAGAAGTCGCCCAACGTCTTCTCTCAAGATATAGTAATTCCAAATAAAAAACAGCAGTTTAACAGTAGTGGGAGCATCTTGCTCCCTAGTGCAGAGCCTCAGAAGTAATTGACCAGTAACCAAGCTGCCTTCATTCTGTTCAAAAGGAGTTTGCGAAGTCGCAGAAACTGTATAACTATTTCCACCAGCCTGCACTAGTAGCAGCCAAGATGGCTGCACTACGGAAATTAATTGGAATGACTATAAATTTAAAACAAATTTGGGCAACACCTCCTCTCCCGATAACTGGGTGGGAAGATTAACCACTTCGACTTGGCAATTACGCCGATAAATTTCCACAACTTTTTGCTGATCATTAATCAACCAACCTAACCTTAACCCACTGTCCAGATATTCCTGCATTTTTTCCTGTAAGGGCTTAATCGAATCGGTGCGCGATCGTAGCTCAATAACAAAATCTGGACAGATGGGGGGAAAACTGGCTTGTTGTTCTTGGGTTAGCGTTTGCCATCGTTCTAATTTTATCCAAGCCGCATCCGGCGAACGATCTCCCCCCTTGGGAAGACGAAAAATTGTGGAGGAACTAAAAACTTTTCCTAATTGCATTTCCCGATTCCATAACCAAAGTAAACTAATTAAATCCGCTTCTTTTTCGCCACTAATTCCCCCCACAGGTGGCATAATTACCAGTTCCCCTTTTGCTGTCCGTTCCAGCTGCCATTGCTCATTGGCTTCACAGAGTCGATAAAACTGCTCATCGCTTAGTTCGACGGTATTTAAGTTAAGAATCACTGTCTCCATTGCTAGCAACTTCCGCCCTAATTCAGCTTATGACTTAATGGTATCGCTTTACTAT
>JBKHER010000010.1:0-17231 GCA_046540715.1 Halothece sp. | reverse complement strand
AATTGGAATCGTGAGAGCATCTTGCTCTCTACTAGCCACCGAGACGGTGGCACTAATTGGAATAGCTATAACAATATTATTTTGGGCAAAAAAAGTAAGAGCCAACAACCGTTGACCCCTACTGGAATTGCTTTTAATGATTGAGTTGTTGGTAACTATTCGCGACCACCACTAAGGGCGATAACGAGACGTAGGATAAAGATAAACAAGTTGATATAGGTGAGATACATCGACAAAGCTGCTGGGAGATATTTCTCGTCCTCGTAGGTGCGAGGGAGAAGATAAAAGTCAACAACAGCAACACCGGCAAATAGCAATGTACCAAAACCAGAAATGCCAATTTCTAGCCAAGTGGGGGTAAAGACACCAAAGAAGCTAAATAGAACCTGACCCACTAAAACCACTAGCAGGGCAACTACTCCTAGTTGTACGGTTTTAGTGAGCGCCATTCCATCTTCATCGGAGAGGTTAGAACCTACTGAACGCGCCACCACGAAAGTCGCACCACATCCTAAGGCGGCAATTCCAACTCCCTCAACCCCGGCGGCACTATTGAGGGCGACAAAAATTAACCCACTGAGGGTATAACCCGATAAAAGGCTATAGAGGGCTAGTAATGGGAGAGCAGTGCTATTATTGCCATTTTCAGCTACGCCACGAGCGATAAAAAAGAGGACAAGGTTGCCAATGAGAGCGGCGATAAAGGTGGGCATGAAGAGATTAGGGGCGTTAGAAATAACGCCTAGTCCTCCATACGTTCCTAAAGCAGTGAGAACTAAACCGCCTCCAACAAAGGGGAGTGCATTAGAAATGACATTCGGACCAATTATCGCACTGCCACGGGTTTCTTGGATAGCTTTGCGGAAATTGAAAGTGTTACTCATAGCAGTTTTTTTTCGTAACTTAAGTAAGGTTTTATTCTTTATTGTGGCTGATTACGCCCGTATTGGGTAGTCGAGAAAACCGATATGATTCTACTCGGGGGTATTTTGGACATCAGGACGTTCTTCAGGTAAGATTGCTCCCTCCACTGGACAAACTTGTAAACAAATTCCACAATCAATGCAGGTGTCGAAGTCTATCCAATACCAATCGGTTCCTTTTTCATTTTTTCCGGGTCCTTCGTGGATACAAGCCACAGGACAAGCCTCGACACAGTCGGTAACGCCTTCACAAGTATTGGTGACAATGGTATAAGGCAAGGTGTTTCCTCTTTTAATTGATCTCCATACTTTTTACAATAGCATGGAGGCAATAAGTCCCTAGAAAAGGGGTTAACATCAAAATTAATGATTTTTAGAGGGGTTTTATAAATTATGTTTTTAGTGACGGGTGCAACTGGACAACTGGGAAAACGGATTGTTCGTTTTTTACGGGAGGATGAACAACCAACTAGAGCTTTTGTGCGCTTAGATTCTAACTATCGGGATTTAGAACAGCGTGGCACGGAAATTTTTATTGGCGATTTAACTTGGGATAAGGATATTGCCAAAGCCTGTGAGGGAGTAAGATATGTCATCAGCGCTCATGGTTCTGGGGGAAAGGCGCAAGCCCTCGATTATCGCGCCAATATTGAGTTAATTGATCATGCTAAAGCCCAAGGGGTAGAACATTTTGTTTTTATCTCGGTTTTAGGGGCGCAACGAGGCTATGAAGATTCTCCTACGTTTAAGGCCAAACGAGAGGTGGAAAAGTATTTGCATAATAGTGGGCTTAATTATACGATTTTACAGCCTGCAGGGTTAGCCTCTAATTTATTACCCTTAGCCGAACGGTTTCGCGATACGGGCTTTTATTTAATTATTGGGGATCCCCAAAATCGCACTTCCATTGTTAGTTCTGATGATGTGGCTAAAATTGCGATTAAGTCAGTGACCACAGAGGAGGCAACAAATAAAAGGTTTCCTGTCGGGGGGCCAGAAATTTTGAAACGAGAGGAGATTCCAGAAATTTTGGGTCGTGTTTTTAATCGTGACCCCTTAACAGTTACTGTTCCATTATTTTTATTGGATACCCTACGAGAAGGAATTGGGCTATTGGATCCCCAAACACAGAAGTCTTTAGGAACATTACGGACCCTATCAGCTAATGAATTTTTCTGCACAGAAGCGGAAGTGAATCAATTAGAAACGACGTTTAATATGAAGATGGAGTCCCTAGAAAGTTTTATTACTCGTTATTTAGGGACGTAAGATAAACAAGCAAAGCCTGTCGATAAAGCTGGATTGAACAAAATGGATAATAACTGGATCAAACAATTATTAATGGTGGGAGTAGGGACAACCTCTCTGGTTGCGGAAAAATTACGAGAAGTTAGTGAAGAGTGGGTAAAAGAGGGTAAAATTAACCCTGAGCAAGCACAGGAGTTTGTGGATGATTTAATGAAGCAAATTCAAACGGAACAAGGAAATTTTGAACAACAGATGGAACGGCAAATGCGAAATGCACTGCAAGATTTGGGAGTCCCCCGTCAAAATGAGTTGGATGAGTTGCGGGGTCGGATTGATCGCATAGAGCGTCAAATTAGAGAGTTGGAAAATCGATCCTGGCGTTAACTATATCAGTTGGAGGCAATTTAATGCGAGAAATTTTAGTTAGTTTTGGCGTTCTAGTGATTTGTGTATTGGTGTTGATTGTGGCGCAAGTGGTGGATTATGGGAAACAAAACAGCGCGATCGCGTCTCCAGTATCTTCCCCAAGTGTAACCGACAATTCGACTTCAGAGAAAACTTTAGTCGCTCTGAGTTTAGAAGATGTCGCCAAGAAAGAGGAGGTGAACACTACCGAGTCGGGGTTGCGTTATGTGGAGGTCAAAGAAGGTGACGGAAAAATTCCAGAAAAAGGTGATACGGTGGTGGTCCACTATACAGGAAGTCTGGCTGATGGGAAAAAGTTTGATAGTTCGCGCGATCGCGATCGTCCTTTCTCTTTCAAATTGGGATCGGGTCAGGTAATTAAAGGTTGGGAAGAAGGCATTTCTACTATGAAAGTGGGCGGTCGTCGCCAGCTTATTATCCCTCCCGAATTAGGCTATGGTCAACGTGGTGCGGGCGGTGTGATTCCCCCAAATGCAACCTTGATTTTTGATGTGGAACTGTTGAAAGTTTCTTCCTAAGATAATTCCCCCCGCAAAAAACTGTGGGGGAGACTATACTCCCGAAGTTACTTACAAAAATGGCAACTTCTATCTCAATCTTCCTCAAGATAAAACGGTTGAGGATAATGGGAAAGAAGGATTCAGTTAATGGCAAAATTAAGAAATCTCTTAACATGGGAGAAAACCCACTAATTGAGAAACATTTATGACCATAACTAGCACCAGCCAAGCGCAAGAGATTTTCCGTGCAGCCTACGAAAATCGTTACACTTGGAACGAAGAGTTTCCAGGCTATCAAGCCCACTTAGAACTTCGCCAAGGCGATGAAGTTTATCAGGCTCAAGTCAAAGTTAATGCTGATTTAACTGTAGAAGTCAGTGAAATAGAGGATGAAAAGGTTAAAGAAGGGATTTACAACCAAATGCGAGATATTGTTACTCATCGCAAACGTAAATCCTTTGACCAAGCCCATGGCAAAAATAACTTCTATCTCGGGGAACAAGATGCCACTGGGGCAGTAGAAATTAAAGTAGAAGGAGATTCCATGGGATCTAATTATAAGGTACGGGGGAAAGAAATTTCTCAAGTTAGCCGCGTGATGGGACCGATCGCGTTTACCATTAATACAGCAGAAAGTCTCGACACTGGGGAAGGCTATATTGCCACCAAATATAATGCCATTTTCCGTGACCCAAAAACCGATGAATTAAAAGAAAAACGCGAATTTGAAGAAGAATACGCTAACCTTGGGGGGTATTATATTCCCACGCGACAAGCTGTCGTTGCCATTGCTAAAAATGGCGAAACCACAACCACTGAGTTTAAGTTTAGCCAAATTGATCTCCTTTAAATCTGACGGTTTTTTCCAATGCGAGAATGATCTGCGATAAGCTATAAGGAAATTAGAACCATTAATAAAAAAAGGTAGATTATGGCTGATACAAAACTTGCCCTCACTGAAGAAAACGTTGAAAAAGTTCTGGAAGAATTACGCCCCTATCTCATGGCTGATGGCGGGAACGTTGATTTAGTTGAAATTGAAGGTCCGATTGTGAAACTGAAATTACAAGGAGCTTGTGGCTCTTGTCCTAGTTCAGCAATGACTCTCAAAATGGGAATTGAACGCCGTTTGCGCGAATTTATCCCTGAAATTGCAGAAGTTGAACAAGTAGTCGCCTAATTTTTTAAACCTTTTTCCTCTCCCTCTTCCGAACTGAATTGGGAGGGGGAATTCTTATTTCTCTATCAACTTACCTCCTAAGGATAGTATGGTGGGAGAAAAATAGTGATTTTAATCGGTGACTGGTAAGTGTTAATTTATGTTAAATAATTCTGAAACTATCGCCACCTCCGCAATTCTCCTAATCGCGATCGCGGTTTTAGGATGGGGATTTAATCGCGCTCGCCCCTATGGAAAAGTGGGGATTCTCTCTTGGTTACAATCAGTAGTGTTAATGGCTCCCTGGTTGCTATTTTTTGGCTTATTTGCCGCTGGAATCTATTTAAACTTGGTGGGAGTTTTAGTATTACTCTTAGCTTCCACAGGCATTTATATTTATCTGGGAAGCCGTTTACGCAAAGCGGGTCAAGATGTCATGCTTCGTGAAAAGGCAAGTGAGCGGTTACAAGAGCAGCCAGCGACACAAGAAGATGACTCCTCCACAACGACTACAGAGACAGAAACAGCTCAAAATACAAACAAGCCACCGATTCCAGAAGAAGACCTAAAAACTATTCAAGGGTTATTTGGCATTGACACTTTTTTCAGTACCGAAACTATCCCCTATCAAGATGGTGCAATTTTTAAGGGGAATTTACGTGGCGACCCAGAAAAAGTTTATCAACAACTCTCTAGTCAATTAGAAGCTGCCTTAGGAGACAAATATCGACTCTTTTTAGTGGAAAGTCCAGAAAATAAGCCTGTGGTTATTGTCTTACCCAGTACCAATGATCCACAAACTAGCACCACAGGGCAAAATGTTTTAGCTATTGGCTTAATGGTAGCAACCGTGATCAGTAGTTTAGAAGCCTTTAGTTTACTATTAGGATTTGATTTATTTAGTAATTTTGAGCGTTTCCGGGAGCCCTTTCCCCTCGTTGTTGGGTTAGCGATTATCCTTGGCGCTCATGAAATCGGACATCGCATTATTGCCCAACGCTATGGAATTCGTCTCAGTTTACCCTTTTTCCTCCCCAGCTTACAAATTGGCTCTTTTGGGGCGTTTACTCGTATCGAATCGTTATTACCCTCTCGCACTGTCTTATTTGAGTTGGCTCTAGCCGGTCCGGCTATTGGAGGCTTGGTTTCTTTGCTGATGTTAGTGGCCGGATTAATTTTGTCGCAACCTGGGAGTTTATTTCAAGTTCCCACACAATTCTTTCAAGGCTCAATTTTAGTCGGCTCATTAGCTAAAGCAATTTTGGGATCCCAGTTACAAGAGTCTGTGGTGGATGTTCATCCTTTAACAGTCATTGGTTGGCTGGGATTAGTGATTACTGCCTTGAATTTAATGCCTGCGGGGCAATTAGATGGGGGTAGAATTGTCCAAGCCATTTATGGGCGAAAAACTGCTCGTAGAACCACCGTTGCAACTTTAATTGTTTTAGGCATTGTTGCCATTAGTAATCCCAGTAACCCGATTCCGTTATATTGGGGAATTTTAATTTTATTCTTACAACGCAGCTTAGAACGTCCCAGTCTTAATGAATTAACTGAACCCGATGATGCCAGAGCCGCTTTAGGACTCCTAGCGTTATTTTTAATGTTAGCAACCTTAATTCCTTTGAGTCCTGGTTTAGCTGGGAAATTGGGAATTGGAATGTAAATCAGTGACCAGCTTACCCTGAGCCTGTCAAAGGGTGACCAATAACCAATAACGAATAACAAATAACGAATAACGAGAGTCGTGGAAATTACATTTTTAGGCACAAGTTCAGGCGTACCAACGCGATCGCGCAATGTTTCCAGTGTCGCCCTCCGTCTTCCTCAAAAGTCTGAAATTTGGCTATTTGACTGTGGAGAGGGGACACAACATCAGCTTTTGCGAAGTGACCTCAAATCCTCCCAAATTCGCCGTATTTTTATCACTCATATGCACGGCGATCATATTTTTGGTTTAATGGGATTACTCGCCAGTACAGGGCTAGCAGGGGCAAAAGGACAAGTGGATCTTTATGGCCCCCCCGAGTTAAAAGACTATCTCAATGCCTGCATCCGCTACTCTCACACCTACTTTGCGAATCGGATTCAAGTGCATCCCGTGCAGCCTGGAGTGGTCTTTGAAAATGACCAATTTACTGTTACTTGTAATTCTCTTAAACATCGCATTCCAGCTTATGGCTACGCGGTGACAGAAAAAGATCGCCCTGGACGCTTTAATGTGGAAAAAGCCCAAGCGTTAGGCATTCCCCCAGGCCCCATTTACGGCGATCTCAAACAAGGAAAAACGGTTACCTTGGAAGATGGTCGTCAAGTGTCTGGAAAAGACCTCTGTGAACCAGATGAACCCGGTCGCAAATTTGTTTACTGTACCGATACCGTGTTTACAGAAAATGCAGTAGAGTTGGCTGCGAATGCAGATGTTCTAATTCACGAAGCTACCTTTGCCCATCAAGACGCAGAAATGGCTTTTGAACGCCTACATTCCACTTCCACCATGGCAGCGCAAGTAGCTCTAGCGGCTCCTGTGAAACAGCTAATTATGACCCATTTTAGCCCTCGTTATGCCCCCGGTAATCCAATTCGGTTAAATAACTTATTAGAAGAAGCCCAAGCCATTTTTCCCAATACTTGTCTAGCTTATGATTTTATGGAGTATGAAATTCCTCGTCAGCGAAATCAGGAGAAAGTTTCGGTAACATCATAGAAAGTGAGAGGGAAAAGGCTGATGACAGTTCATCGGGTTCGGATTGGTAAAGATAAAGCAAATTTAGTAGAAGCCTTAACCATCGGAAAAGAAACTGGAGGCCCCTTTGAAACCTATGCTGATGTTGTCATGTTTGCTGCAGTTTATGGGGGAAAAGATCAGAAACTCGTTCCCCTCGACCAAGGGATTAGTGCTGATCCTGCTCCGATTAGCTTAGAAATTTTTATCTCCCGAGGCTATGAGTGGGAGATTAAACTTCTCGCGATCGCGCTTAGTAATGACATCAACCTTCTCTCTCCTTATGATTGGGAAGCCCAAGCCCAACGAGTCACTCTTTTAGAACAAGCCGCAAACGGGGGCTTAGAAAAGTTAGAAGAACAATTGCGTGGTGCTATTGATTACAGCGATCGGTTATTGCTACTTTTAAATCAAGCGCGTTTGGGGGCTACTGAGACAAAAACCGATGAATTTGATCTCAGTCATTTTTTATTTTAATGTGGCGAGAAGATCCTCGTTATTCCCTAGAAAGCGTCAAAATAAAATCAACAAGAAACATCCTCAGACCTTGTGGAACATACCTTTTTACTGCAACCGACACAATGGACATTAAACGGCTTTTGGTGTGAGCGTAACCTACCACCCCTTGCAGTGCAAGGAAAAATAAACATTTCTTGGTATCAGCTAAATTGGTTTACTTGGGTGACAAAATTAACAATTCCTGAGTCGGAAAACTCTCCCCAGAAAAATCGTGTCTTTTCTAGTACAGAACTTCTTTTAAGGTATCAAGGATATTTAGGTCAGCAACAAAGTCAATATACGTTTGTCTTAAAACATAATTGCTTAGGAAATCTAGAAGGAAGTGGTTGGATTACCCCCAATTCTATTACGCAAAGATATTGGGTTCTTAATGATCGCAAACGTCGCCAAGGATTTGAAACCCTTGATCAAAAAACAGAAAACATTTACCGTCTCTGTAGTTGTTTTACCCAAGGACATCAGATGATGACTGTCCTAGAAGCAACTTTAACTCGCGAGTTTAGCTCCAATTCAACTTAATCGTGGAAAATAGCCACTTAATAGTGATCGAAACCCGATCAAGATCAGTAAAAAGAGAATTAAAATTAAGCCAGAGTCCTTTTAGGATCAACCAACTTTTTCTCTATCAGTTTTTGCTTATTCTTTCATGAAAGTATTACTTCTGAAAAATGACTGAAGACCGCAACGAGGGTCGTTTACTCGCAAACCGTTATCGCATTATCGAACTCGTGGGAAAAGGCGCAATGGGTCAAGTTTACCGCGCCGAAGACACTGTTCTGGGTGGTTTGACTGTCGCCATTAAATTTGTCGCCCAAGCTGTTCTCAACGAAAGACGACGGAATCGTTTTGAACAAGAAGCAACCATTTGCGCTTTACTTGGGGAAAAAAGTATTCATGTTGTACAAGTGCGAGACTACGGCGTTGATGAATATGATGTTCCTTTTTACGCGATGGAATTTTTACAAGGAAAGGGACTCAATGAACTGATTAAACATCGTCCCCTTTCCCTAAGACGGTTTTTGCGTTTAGCGCGACAGACTTGTTTAGGACTGCAATGCGCTCATAAAGGCATCTTTTTTAAAGGAGAACTTTGTCCGATCATCCACCGCGATATCAAACCCAGTAATATTCTCATTGTTCAAGACTCTACCTTAGGAGAACTGGTGAAAATTCTTGATTTTGGGATTGCAAAGCTCGTTCAAGCTAACAATGATCAAACCCATTCTTTTCAGGGAACCCTCGCTTATTGTTCTCCGGAACAAATGGAAGGAAAAGAACTGGATAATCGCTCCGATATTTATAGTTTGGGCGTGATGATGTATGAAATGCTTACAGGAGAAATGCCCATTCTCCCTGAAAATAACTCCTTTGGCGCTTGGTATCAAGCCCATCGCTATTATTTCCCTGAACCGATGCGGAAAGACTTGAAAATTCCTCAACCCCTGCAAGACCTGATTATGCAGTGTTTAGCTAAAGAACGGGATGAACGTCCTCAAACCATGGACGAGATATTGCAAGCCTTTACCGAGATTGAACAGGAAGTTAATCAAAGCCAGACTTCCCTAGATGAAGTTAGTACCACCTCCCTTGACTATGGCGGAACTCGCCCCACTCAAAGTGCCACCGCCAGTGATGATCACTATTATCTTAATGCGGCTTGGCCTGGTGATAAGCCTCGTCAAAAAATTGTTTTCCCCCGTTTAATTAACTCTTCTAAGGGGGCTTTTCCCTCTTTATGGGTAATGTTAGAGAAACAAGACATTGAAAATCGTTTGCTCAGTACCCGTTACAATCAGTTTTTATTTATTATGTCCCCGCATCCGATGGTGTTATGGATTACAGCACTGCATAATTCTGAACATGGAACCCGTTGGCTTCCCTGTTATTTAGACTTAAAAACGAGCATGGGACAACGAACCGCGAAGGCGCTGGGAGACTTAGGATTCTATCGTATTTTATTTTTTGCCCTTGAATCATCTGATACTTGTGATCATGTTTTAACTTCGACAATTGCTAGTGCCCAACGCCAAAAACTCCACGATTGGGCTAAATCCAGTCAAAACTGGGGATCTCATGCTAGTCCCCAAATGAGTAAACAACTGTTACGAAGAGAGTTTGAGAGTATTAAGCCGAAAATTCAGTTTAAACTAGAGTCATTAGGAACAGATGCACCGAGTAATGTCTCAGGACTTTGAAAGATGTGGAAACAAGTTTATTTGATTCGTCACGGGATTGCTTTAGATCGCGCTCGATCGGATCAAGATGAAACTCGCCCTCTGACAGACCAAGGACGAAAGAAAACCAAACAAGTTGCCAAAGCGATTAAAGAAACAGGGATCAAGTTTGATCAAATTCTAACCAGTCCTTTACTGAGAGCCAGAGAAACCGCTGATATTTTAAAAGATAAGGGACTCAGCGCAACCTTAGAAACGTTTTCTCCTTTAGCCCCGAATGGGAATATTCAAGATTGGCTCCAATGGTGGGAAAATTGGCAGCCAGAGACGGTTGCTTTAGTGGGACATCAACCAGACTTAGGAAATTGGGCGGAGTTATTGGTTTGGGGAAGAGTCGAGGAAAAGCTCGTGGTGAAAAAAGCAGGAGTCATTGGTTTAAATTGTCCTGAAAATGAATCTCCTTTCGGGAACAGTGAGTTGTTCTTGCTAACCTCTCCAAAATGGCTCATTGATTAGGGTTTGCTAAACTAAGAATCGGTGTGAAATCAGAAACAATCGTTCCATTATGTCGAAATCAACTCAAGCCCATCTTGAACGCACGATTAGCAAAAATCGCTCCTTGGAAGATAGACAACAAGTGATTAAACAAATGAACTATTATATGGGGGCGAAACTGCTTGAAGTGGGTGTTAATCCGCAATCTCCAGAAATTATTTATCGTTGGTCGGTTAAACATGATGAGGATCAGCAAGTCTGTACTCTTAGTGCTTTTTGGGGAGAATCGAAAGCAGAACTCCTTTCTGGGGAAAATCCACTGCAGGGGGAAGAGTTGATTAGCTGTGCGAGGGCGAACGCTTCTAAGGATATCGCAACGATCGCCCAGCTTTGTGGTTATGCTTCTAATGTTGAGGCGTTTCGGTCAGCATTAAAAGAAGCGATGGAAAAAATGGGGATGGAAGTAGAGTCATTGCAAAAGTTGATCAAACGTTAATCAGGGACAAAATTTCTTTAGCGGCGCGATCGCGCACTCCCACTTCTCCTAAGGCTTCTCGAACCCGTTGATAGCCCTGTAACATTTCAGTTCGTTTCGTCTCATTGGTCAATAACGTCACAGCTTCTGTAACAATAGCGGAAACCGTTGCTTGTTCTTGTAATAATTCAGGAACAATGGCTTCGTTGAGAACAATATTGGTGGGGGAAATAAAGGGAACGGAAAAATTTAATAAGTGCCGCCCGAGCCACATGGTAAGAGGATTGACCCGATATAACACCACTTGTGGCACATTTAACAGGGCTAATTCTAAATTAACGGTTCCAGACTTGGTAAGGGCTAAATCAGAAGCCGCGATCGCGCTTAAGGGATCTTCCCGAATCATTTTCACTGGCAACTGATAAGCCTCAATTGCGCGTTGGATGACACTCGAAAACTCAGGAGTGGATAAGGGTAATAAAAACTGCAAGTGGGGAAACTTTTGCTGTAAAATTACCGCCGCTTCTAGAATGACAGGTAATAAGGATTGAATCTCTTGCTGACGCGAGGCGGGAATCAAGGTTACCACCGTCGCCTCCTCGGAAATTGCTAACGCTTGACGGGCTTGGTGGCGACTGGGCGCGGTTTCCATGCGGTCTAATAGGGGATGACCCACCCAGGTCACATCAACCCCCTTCTCGGCAAAAAAACGGGCTTCTGCAGGGAAAATGGCAAGCAGTCGATCGCTGAGATCAGCAATGGTTTGCGTATTGCTAGCAAAAGGCGACCAAACCCAAGATTGAGGGGCAATATAATAAACAATTGGCAACTGAGGCAAATACTTGCGAACATAACTGCCAATAGCAATATTGGGTCCCATATAATCGATCAACACCAACACATCAGGGGGAGACTCACGCAAAAAACCCTTAGCCCGCTTCTGTACCTTCATGGTGGGCAAAATAAAAGGTAGCGACTCCAAAATCCCTACCGAACCAATACTGGTCGTATTGCCCAATAACGTCGCCCCAGCGTTCGCCATGCGATCGCCGCCCAACCCGACAATATTTAAGGGGACTCCCATGGCTTCTCCTTGCTTGTTGAGGGCTTCCACTAATAAAGCCCCCTGTAAATCCCCAGAGACTTCTCCGGTGCTGATAAAAATTGTTTTCATCGCGATCGCGCTTCCCCTGGGGTTAACCCGCGACGATGCTTTTCCCGAGAGCCTTGGATAAATGTAGAGAACCGTTGCAACGTTTCCGAAGGAGGAAGGGTTTCTAGCTTGTTCAACGCCTCTTCTAAGCGATAACCCGAGCGATAAACAATGCGATAGGCTTTTTTAAGGCTCATAATTTCTTCCTCACTATAGCCACGACGCTGTAGCCCAATTAGATTCAGAGAACGAACCCGAGCCGGGTTTCCAGCCACTAAGACATAGGGAGGAATATCGCGATCGATGCGACTCATTCCCCCCACCATCGCGCTTTTGCCAATCTGAACAAACTGATGGATTCCAAGCACCCCACCAATCGTTACTTGTTCTTGAATTTGAACATGACCGGCCAACGCCACATTATTAGCAATCACCACTTCATCTTCAATGAGGCAATTATGAGCAACATGAACATAAGCCATGAGGAGAGTCCGATTGCCAATTCGGGTAACTTCTCCTTCATCAGTGGCCCGATTAATGGTCACATATTCCCGAATTAAATTGCTATCCCCAATTTTAACCCCGCTTTGCGCCCCACGATACTTCAAATCTTGGGGTTCTAAGCCAATGATTGCCCCTGGGAAAATGCGATTATTTGCGCCAATTTCCGTTGGGCCCTCAATAACAACATGAGAGCCAATCGTGGTTTGAGAGCCAATTTTAACCTTTTCTCCAATAACCGCATAAGCCCCAACCTCAACACTTGGGGCTAACTCTGCTGAGGGTGCAATCACAGCAGTGGGGTGAATTAACGATGTACCCACAAAATCTCTCCTCACCTTTACTCGGATAATCTGGCTTACTCAAATAAAGAAAAGAGCATGACCCCTTGGGCTGCCACTTGACCGTCAACGGTGGCACATCCCTGCATTTTGCCAAAACCTCGTTTGAAGGATAACAGTTCAACATTCATAATCAACTGATCTCCAGGCACAACAGGGCGACGAAAACGGATTTTATCAATCCCGGCAAAGGCAAAGAAACTTCCTTTTACCTCTGGTAGTTGGGTTAAAACCACCCCCCCAACTTGCGCCATCGCTTCCACAATTAAAACCCCTGGCATAATGGGACGATTGGGAATATGCCCTTGAAAATGAGGCTCATTACAGGTGACATTTTTTAAGCCCACCGCTCGTTCACCAGGAACATACTCAATAATGCGGTCAACGAGAGCAAAAGGATAGCGGTGAGGAAGGAGTTCTTGAATTTCCTCGACGGTATAAACCGTTTTCTGCTGTTGGGAAGAGGGAACAGAAGATTGTTCCGATTCAATGTGAGTGGGTTCGGAAGTTACTGAAGACATAAATAATGTATTTACAAGAGTCTGGGTTTAAAGAGTGAAGATAGTTCTTCACGGTTCTCGTTAAATTAATTTTAAGGGACTTGGGAATAATTTCAGTAATCAGTGGAGAACCAGATAGTAGGATCAGCTTAACAAAGATTCATTTCAAGGTTCATTGCTAATGCTTTGGCTAAACGAATATGTAAATGGTGGCTCGCTTTGTAAGCAAAGATATGCGCCTGAGGGAAGGTTCCCAACAGACTCAAATCACCCACTAAATCCAATAGTTTATGACGAACTGGCTCATTTGCAAAGCGTAGAGGGGGATTTAACCAACCCTGTTCATTACAAACCAGAGCATTATCGAGACTGCCGCCTTTAATTAATCCCGCTTTTTGCAAGGCTTCCACCTGTTCAGCGAGGACAAAGGTTCTTGCCGGCGCGATCGCGCGATCGTAGTCTCCTTCTTCAGGATACCAAGTTAACCATTGTTGACCAATCGCATCAACGGAAAACTCAATGCCATAACTCAACCGAGTTTGTTCGGCTGGAAACGCTACCACAATCCCATCCTTTTCTTGGACGGAAATTGGCGAATTGACGATTAAGCCTTCTTGTCTTGGCACTTGACAGCTAACTTGTCCCACCTGTTGGATTTTTTCCACCCAACCGAGAGCCGAACCATCTAATAACGGCACTTCTGGCCCATCAATTTCAATGCGAGCATTATCAATTCCCAAACCAATCAGGCTCGATAACAAATGTTCCACGGTTCGCACTGTCGCTTGATCTTGCTGTAATTCCGTGGACATTTGGGTTTGACTCACTGCCCCTACCGTTGCAGGAATCATCGGTGCTTCGGGCAAATCCGTGCGAACAAAATAACGCCCTTCTCTAGCCCCTGCCGGCTTAACCGTAACTGTCACCTTTTCCCCTGAATGTAATCCCACTCCCCAACAGGTAAATGGAGCGGCAATCGTTTGCTCTTCTTTCATGTTAAAAACGTTCCCCAATGCCAAAATGAATCCGATTATCTCCCTCATCATTAACGCCAAAATCAAGGCGAATTGGCCCTAACGGCGACTGAACCCTGACCCCAGCGCCATAACCAAAGCCGCTACCTGGCTTATCCCGAACCTCTGCCGGATTTCCTGGAACATCATCCCCTGTCCCTAAATCTGTTCCCACATCCACAAATAAAGCGCCACTAATAATATTAAAGACGGGAAATCGGTATTCTGCTGTTGCCTGTAAGAAACTGCGTCCAGCGCCGACATCTCCTTGTTCATAGCCTCGCACCGAGTTACTCCCCCCTAAGGAGAAGGCTTCATAGGGAGGTAAATCTCCGATAACGGTTCCAGCTTGCACATTAAATGCTAACGTCTCTGCCCCGTCAGTAAAATTTGTCCAATCGACGGGGAAGAATTTACTATAGCTAACTTCTGGGCGAGTCAAGAAAATGCTTCCAGAACCAATAGGAATTGATTGATCCACACTTAACCGTAAAACCGAGCCACTCGTCGGCTGGCGAGAATTGTCTCTTAAATCTTGGGTAGCTCCCAACTCTACTAAGAACAAATCATCCGTTCCCCCCTCATCAGAGGATAATTGATTTCCTAATTCATCCACTGGCGCAATGTCGCCATCACTATCTTGAATTTGCACCTGTTCATAATTGAGACCGGCAGAGAGTCGCCATTCAGCACGAGTAAAAGGGTCAGACGATAGGGGACGACCAAAGGTAACCCCGCCTCCAGTTCTTACGACTCGTGGGGTATCTCCATTGGGCAAATCCACCTCGGTTTCCCCTTCATCAAAAATGACAGAAAGGGAACGACGACGGAATAAATCAACGGCATAAGAAGTGCGATGGGGATCACCTGCAATCCAAGGATCGCGAAAACGAGTATTAAATAAAAGCGTCCGTTCCCCAGCTTGGACTTCTGCGGATAAGTTTTGATTATTCCCCCCTAAATTCTGTTCTTGATAACTTACAGTTCCGAATAGACCTGTGGCAGAACTAACCCCAGCACCAGCGCCCACTGACCCAGTATTGCCTTCAACAACATCAAAATTTAAAACGACTTTTCTGGGATCATCCCCGGGCGTAAAGGAGAGACTGGCATCTTCAAAGATGCCCAAGCCAAAAATCCGTTCTAAATCGGAGCGGGCCGTTTCACGTTGAAAAACATCCCCCCGGGATAATTCTACTTCTCGGGTGACAATAAAGTCCCGAGTTCGTCCGTCAATTTCTTCTCCGTTCTCATCAAAGGTGCGTACTTGGATCTCTTCAATCACTCCTTCGGCAACTTTAAGGGTCACTACTCCATCATCAGAAACTTCAGGAGAATCCACCACTTGCGCTAAGTCATACCCATTCTCTTGATACCACTGGTTCAACTCCTCAATGTTATTTTGCAGTTCCTGTAAATTGAGAATGTCTCCATATTGATCACTAAAGAGATCCTCAACCACTGATTCGGGTAAGGCTCTTGCTTCTGCGTCTTCGGGAACCGTTTCTACCTGGACTTTCTCTAAAACGGGATTGGGTTCAACGACAAAGGTGACTCGTACGCCTAAGGGGGTATCTTCGGGAACAACTCTGACGTTAGAAAAGAGACCTGTGGCAAAAATTGCATTGACATCTTCTTGTAAGCGCGATCGAGTGGTTATTCGTCCGGGTTGGACATCGGTTGCCTCAAAAACAGTGTCTTCTAATTCTCCTTCTACTCCTTCTACATCTACCTCAACAACCAGAACTTCTGGCTCTTCTTGGCTTCCTTCCTCTTGTTCCTCTTGAAAAGACGGTTCTTGCTCATTAGAAGGAATGGGTGGCGTATCTTGTTCTTCTGGGAGTTCTCTTTCAATGGGATCATTTTCCTGAGAGGGAATTTGCGGTGTTTCTTCCCTATTCGGATTATTTTGGGCAAACTGCGGTAAGGCAGTTTCTACTTGCTCTTGCTCCGATTGTGTTTCCGCATAAGCGACACTTTGCCAACTTACTAAGGCTAAAATTGTCGCTGTTGAAAGGAGGGGAGACAAATGAGACATTCTGACTGGTTTTAACACTTCTACACACCAAAAAAATGGATAATTGATTATTAGCAGTTTAGGTTGGCTGACCTAGGTTCGCTATAATCGCTATCTGCTATATTGTTTGTCATGAATCGTGGGTTGTCAATTGCAGTTGTGACAATATTCGGGTTTGCACTTGCTGATAGGCATTTTCAACTTGGCCTAAGTCTTGACGGAAACGATCTTTATCCATGACACGGGCTTGGGGGTCGGTTTCACGTTGATCCCATAGCCGACAAGTATCAGGGCTAATTTCATCGGCAAGTAAAAGCGTTCCCACTTTGTCGAGTCCAAATTCTAGCTTGAAATCAACAAGGGTGATACCACATTGACTAAAAAAGGTTTTGAGGTGAGTATTAATGGCAAGGGCTTTGGTTTGCAGCTGTTCGAGTTGATTGAGGCTGGCGAGGTTGAGAATTAAAATTCGATCGCGCGTTAGCAGGGGATCGCCTAATTCATCTTTTTTATAATAAAATTCAACTAGGGGAAACGGTAAAATTGTCCCTTGTTCTAGTCCAGTTTGTCGGCACAAACTGCCAGCAGCAATATTTCTCACCACGACTTCCAAAGGAAGAATGGTAACGGCTTTAACCCGCATTTGTTGGGGATTCGGTTGATCAAGATAGTGAGTAGCAAGTCCTTTTTCCTCTAAAAGCTGGAACAGGGCACTGCTGATGCGACAGTTAATTTCTCCCTTTTGGGCAATTTTTCCTCGTTTTTGGGCATTAAAAGCCGTTGCATCATCCTTAAAATGGGTAAGGAGAATCTCAGGGTCTTCAGTGGAATAGATGATTTTGGCTTTTCCTTCGTATAGTTTTTCCATGACCTGAATTGACTTTGCGTTAAAGTTGAATTGAAAATTATTATTGGAGTCGTTTATCTGGAGTTCTGAGAAGACTCCCAACATAATCTTTGATTGGTTGGGTAGATGAATCAGAACAGTTGTAGTACAATAGATTTATTTAAAAGAGGAGCGATCAACCTCTCTAAAAACGTTAGCACTCTAACGAGTGTACC
>JBKHER010000009.1:0-17395 GCA_046540715.1 Halothece sp. | reverse complement strand
GTTGTTAAGGTTCTACCCCCCTGAGGAGGGGTTCTAACCAAGCTCCTGCTTATCCCTCGGATTTCCTGTGAAATCCTGCGACTTCACAGGAAACGAATCGCCCTAGTCGTAGGAAGCGCCAGACCTTTGCTCAATAGTTGCTTAAGAACTTTTTAGCATCGGCAGGACTTAACGTTTGCGATCCAATGGTACAAGTCTCAAAGAGTTGACCCTGAATAAAAACTTTAATCCGTTTAGCCAACCGTAACTTGATAATCGGAAGTTCAATTAGGGGAATCACATCTCTAACTTGATTGGCGATTTTTTTACTGGGACAGTCAACCCGAAAAGTTCCCCAACGTCGTTTAATTTTACATTTTTTTAAGACTTGCAAATGCTCTGACTCAGATTTATTTTCTCGGTAATAGTTCCAAATTAGTCGCATGAGTTGTGGATCTTTTTTCATGGCTCAATTAACCTTTTCCCTTAAAAATCATGATTCGCTTCAGGAATTAATAGCAATGAAATTCCTTATACTTGTCTTTAATTTAAGCGAATGTTTTAATCAATGAGGGAGTTTTGTAAGAACTTTTAATGAGAGTTTGCAAATAGTAATGTCTTGATCAATCAATTAAACCCCTGATCTGGGCGAAGGTTCAGCCATATTTTCTCTTTGTCAAATGTAAAGATTATATAAATTTAAAATAAAAATCCTCCTCAATTTGCTTGTTGAGGAGGGCTAGACAACAGCTAATTATTCGACGGCGTAGGCGACTTGGAGGGCCCAAATAATCAAAGCCGCGATCGCGCCGAGAACAATCACCGAAGATACGGCAACCACAATCGGCTTATCGGCCCCAGGAAACTTCATAATGCCGCGATTAAGATCAGACATCACCTTTTTCACTCCTTTTATTGAGACTTCTTAGTTCCCACTATTTAGACTAGCGTACCCCTTTCAGACTTTCGACTTCTTTGGTAAAGCGTTCGATAAAGAGACTCATTACTCTTCTATCTTCTCGCAATTTAATATTGGTACTAACTGACATCCCAGATTGTAAAGGAATGTCTCGGTTTTGAGCTTGTAGAGTTTGGCTATCAAGTTTAATTTTGGCTGGAAAACGGAAGAAATCATAAGTTTCATTCGGGGGGAGAGCATCAGAGCCAATAGAAATTAATTCTCCTTCAATATCCCCATACTCACTAAAGGGAAAGGAGTCAATACGCACATCCACCTTCATCCCTTCTTTAACGAAGCCAATATCTTGGTTCGTGATAAACACTTCCGCAATGAGATTCTCTTGGGGAACAATTTTCATGATTGGCTCACTATTCTGCACCACCGAGCCAGGACCAACTTGCAGATCAAAAATTTTACCACTAATAGGGGCTCTTAAGTTTTGGTAGTTAATTTGTTGTTCCACCTCGCTAATTTGGCTTTCCAATTCAGAAATACGTTGCTTATTATCCGTTAAAGCTCGACTTAACTGACTATCAATTTGAGCAATTTGCTGTTTATTTTGAGCAATGCGATCAAAGATATCCTTGCGTGTTGTTGCTTCGGTATTGCCCAGTTGTTCATTAGCCCTACTGAGTTGAAATTTTACCCGCTGTTCTTCTTCTTCTAATTGTTCCACTTGAGCTTGTTGCTGTTCGACAGTTTGCCGTTGCTCAATTTGCCGAAATTCCGAAATCCCCCCTTCTTCATAGAGGACATTTAACTTATCAAGTTTTTCTTGTTCCGTTTTCAGTTGGGTTTTGGCATCAGCTAACTGCACTTCCACTTGTCGCAGTTGTCTCTGCAAGGCTTGTTCTTCAAAAAAGGCAGCCTCACGGCGAGTGCTGGCTTCTCGGTTCGAGGCTTCTAGGCGTTCGGTTTCATCAATCCCTAAGTTGTTATCCTGTTCTGAAATGCCAGCTTGAGCGCGATAAAGACGATTTTCCTCTTCTAAAGCCGTACGATTACGAGCTAACATCGCCACTTCCGTGGGAATATCTAAGCGATCAATTTCTGCTTCCACCGCACTTTGTGAGGGGGTTACTGTTTCCATAATTTGCCGATAGAAGCTATTTTCTTGTTGTAAGCTATCACGAATCCCTTGTAGGGACTTGAGACGGGATTCGGCTGCTTCGGAGTCATATCGTAATAAGACTTCTCCTTCTTCTACAAAGTGACCATCGTCTAAGGTTTGTCCTACTTGAGTGGGGTCTTCTTTTGATTGTTGAGTCTCATTGGTGGCAATTTCATCAATGACCCCTCCCACGGGCGATTGAACTTCTTTAACCTCTCCTGTGGGTTTTAACTGTCCCTGAGCCGTTACCGTTTGCTCAATTTTGGCAAAGTAAGACCAGCCAATGCCAAAAGTAATCACTCCCAAAATGGTCCAGAGGGCAACTCGGGGCCACAGGGGAGACTGACGTAGTGTAACCGACTGATCAAAATCTTCTTCATAGGGGACCGGGGTTGTGGTTTGTGATTTGGCAATTTCAGAACTCTTAACTTTAATGTTTCCATTTTTGCTAGAAACAATTGGATTTCCCTTATTATTACTTTGGCTCATTGATTTTTCTCCTTGAGGCTAAATGCGGGCTTCTTGTTGTTGATAGAGATAGAAGTAGCGACCTTGCATCGCCATTAATTCTTCATGAGTGCCTTGTTCGACAATCCTCCCTGCATCCATCATTAGAATGAGATCGGCATTTTTAATCGTAGCTAAACGATGGGTAACGAACAATACAGTTTGATCGCTGAAGACTTCTGCTAAATTGCGGGAAACTTGCTCTTCCGTATTATAGTCAAGAGCGCTGGTTGCCTCATCAAGAACAATTAATTGGGGTCGTTGGAGAATGGTTCGCGCGATCGCGATCCGTTGCCGTTGTCCCCCCGAGAGAGCGGCTCCTCGCTCTCCGACTCTTGTATTATAGCCACTGGATAAATTCATAATAAATTCATGGGCAACAGCAGTTTTAGCGGCGTGAATAATTTCCTCAGTGCTGGCATCGGGGTTGGTTAAGCAGATATTTTCTTGGACTGTGCCTTCAAATAATAAGGGGTCTTGAGGAACAACACCAATTTGTCGGCGCAGGGAATAGAGTTCCACTTTTGAGACATCATAGTTGTCAATTAAAATCCGTCCCATTTCTGGTTCATAAAGGCGAGCAACCAGTTTGGTGAGGGTACTTTTTCCCGCACCACTTTCTCCGACAACGCCGACAAATTGCCCAGGCTGAATCTCGACATTAACGTTATTCAGTTGCATCGCGCCAGGGCTTTTGAAGCGGAAGGAAACGTTTTCAAAGCGAACTCCGCCCTCAATTAGGGGCATAGGGATATTATCCCGATCTTCTTCCCCTTCTTGGGGGGTATCAACAATATCGCTGAGACGTTCTAAAGACAGTGCCGTTTCTTGGAAGTTTTGCCATAGTTGGGAGAGACGTAGGAGGGGGCTAGTGACATAGCCAGAGATTATTCGGAAAGCAATTAATTGACCAAGGGTGAGTTCTCCCCCTAACACTAAATAAGCCCCAAACCACAGCACCACTAATCCTGAAATTTTATTCAGGAAGTTGCTACTAGAACTGGAAATCGTGGAAGTAACAACATTTTTAAAGCCTTGGGAAACGTAACGGGAATAAAGTTGTTGCCAACGCCAGCGCGATCGCAGCTCAATATTTTGTGCTTTTACGGTTTGAATCCCGGATAAGACTTCTACGAGATGAGATTGAGTGGCAGCATTACGTTCTGCTTTTTCCCGTAATTGACTGCGGATTACTGGAGAGAAGGCAATGGTTAAAATCATTAATAAAGGAACTACGGCTAAGGCGGCAAGGGTTAGTTGCCAGCTTAAAAACAGCATTACCCCAATATAGATAACTGAGAAAATGGAGTCTAGCACCACCGTTAAGGCTGTTCCGGTTAAAAATTGGCGAATGCGTTCTAGTTCATTCACCCGACTAGAAAGTTCTCCTACTGGTCGCTTTTCAAAGTACCGTAACGGCAATCGTAGTAGGTGATCAATAATTTTTGACCCCAAACTCATATCAATGCGGTTGGTGGTATCCACAAAGATATAGGTTCGGAGGGTACTCAGCAATGCCTCAAAAATTCCAATGACTAAAACAAATATCCCCAAAATATTCAGGACATCGGGACTATTTTGGGCAATTACCTTGTCAATGATCACCAGCATCATTAAGGGATGCGCTAACCCAAATAGCTGCACAAATAGGGAAGTGAGAAAGACTAATGCTAAAACTCCCCGATACCTTTGAATATAGGGAAGAAACCATTGAATACCAAACCGTTGTTGGGGGGTTTCTTTAGTCGCTTCTAAAAGCAGAATTTGTCCGCCTTCTCCCCAACCCTCTTGAAACTGAGCCATGGATTTGGTGACTACCCCTTCTGTGGGAATCCCCAAGATCACTTCCCGATCATTGCTTTCATAGAGAATCGCTAAATCTTCTCCCCACCGAATCAAAGCTGGAGGATTAATTCGACCAATAGATTTCGTGGGCATTTTGCTCAGTTGAGCTTTTAAGCCTAACAGTTCGGCAACTGCCCCAGCAACAGGGAGGGATAAACTCTCACTCCGTTTGAATTGGTCGCTTAATACCCGCCGAATAACCTCTTTGCGGAAGGGGACTTGAAAATATTGACTCAACATCTGGAAGCAGGCAAAAGCGCGATCGAGCGGTGTGTTTCCTCGCGGACGGGTATGAGGATATTTCTTGAGACCAACCGCCTGCCCATCTTGTTCGTAATCATCAGTTCCCGGGATAATTGCCGGAGCATCTTCTACTTCTACGCCAGCAGCAACTGGTGCTTCAACTGCTTCGGCTGCAATGTCTTCTTCCTCTTCCTGTTGATCTGTAGTTGTCAAAGCGTCAGGATTCAGCCAAGGTAAGTCAGCCTGATGAAAACCGATTAAGCGTAGGGGTTGATCCCCTTCTACGGTTAACACTGTGTCCTCTTCTACTTCGAGACGACTCCCTGTTTGCCCATTCAGGAGTTTACCGCCCCCACTAACCAGCCAGATGCGATCTTCATCTTTCAAGGGATGGTCTGCTGGCAGATTGGCAATTTTGGTATTTCCCTTGGGAATTGTCTCCACAAGGGCATTTTCTAAGCTCGCTTCGGTAACTGCTTTGAGATCAACGCCGCCGCGAGGATGCCGCTCTTGCTCTTGAGAGAGGAGGGTAAAGGCTTCTACTGCGCTACACTGATTTTGGATTGCTTCTCGAAATGGGTCATACTCACGATAAAGTTCCCAAAAATCTTCGGCTTTTAGGCTTAAACAAATGGATTCTTCTGAGGCGATCGCGGTTTCACAAGGAACACCGCGCACTAGAGACACCCAGCCAATTAACTTTCCAGGGCGAGCTAATTCTAGAGTTAGTGGCATTTGGCTTTTCGATTCATACCCCAACAGCCGTACTTGTCCTTCATAAATAATCTGAACTTCTGTGGGCATCCGTTCTCGTAGAGCAAGGGCTTGCCCCATTTTATAGCGCCAAGGCTGTAGTTTTTGAGAGACTCTCTCACAGGCTTCGCGGGGTAATTGGTTAAAGGGAAAATTCTCCCTCAGAAAGGAGACGAAATCAGTGGTTGTAAAACTCATCAGGCTACCTCGGATATTTCCGAATCTAAGGGTTCAATTGTAATCTGTTTTTTAACTTCTTCTTCTAGCCATTTGCTGAAGAGTTCATTGATTAATTTTTGACGAGTTTGCTCATCGAGTTTAGCAGGAATTAGCTTTTCTAGGCGAACAATAATACTCCACTCACCAATCCGCACCGGGTGCCAAAGTTGACCCACTTCACTAGAGAGTAGCATTTTACTGACTTTTTCGTGGGGAGTAGTTACGGGAACTGGCCCCACAATTCCCCTAGTTTCAGCTTCAGCCCCTTCAGAATATTTTTGAGCTAGTTCTTCAAATTTGGCCTCTCCGTTTTGCAGACGAAAATAGAGTTCCGTTGCCCTATTATTATCCTTGGTTCGCAGTAGGGAATAGACGACTTGGTCAAGATCCCGTTTCCGTTGGAGAAAATAAGATTCTACTTTGGCTCCCCAACTTTCTTGCTTAAATTTGTTAAGTTTATATCTCCGAATGGCAATTTTTTCAAATTCCTCTTGATTCAGACGATTATACTGTAGCCAAGCCTGGACTCGTTTGGGATCAGTCAGTCGGTTTCGGGTGAGATATTCTTTTTTCGCCGTTTCCACTTCTTCGGAGGAGCATTCTATCGGCGCGATCGCGCGATCGATGATCAATTCCCGTAATAATTGGGGCAGCATTTGATAAGTTCTCAAATGAGACAATAATTCTTCTGGGGGAATTGGCGTTTGGTCAATTTTTATCACCTCAGTCATGGTGTGATCCTTAAATTCCTCCAATAATTCTTTCGACTAGCACTAAAGCTTAAATTGGGGAGTAGCCAAAAGCTGATGACTATTCCCCCTATTATGACGTTAATTGGGGATTACCTCGGAAGGGAAGATTCCTCCTTTACTGCTTTGTCCTAAGAATTTTTGATGAACAATTTCTCGAAATGTTTCCATATTATTCGACCAGCGGTCAATTTTTCCTTGTAAGTCTGCGGTGGTACTTCCTCCCTCTTGTAGGCGATAGTTAAAACTTCCTGAGAATAATAACGCTGCCACTGTTTGATTGGGGTTATTTTGCGCTCGTAAACGGACTTCATTAACACTTAAATTTAATTTACAGCCCTCTAACTGATACACAAAGTTAACGGAGGCTTGAGGAGTTGTATTTCCCACCTCTCGCCAAGGTCCCGAGGCAATTAGTTGTTCAATTAAAAACTGACGGGGGGTAGTGGGGTTATCATCCCCAAAGCTAATAATGATTTTGGGAGCCACGCTGACGATTTGATAATCTGCTTTGGCAAACTTGGCCAGAAATTCTTTGGCGACTGTGGGAACTTTGACTGCCTGTGCCTTTTCGGCGCTAATGGGTTCAGCAAAGGTGATATTCCGTTGCTGGGCGACAATATTCACCCCATTTTTGAAGTTTAATCGCGCTTGCAGCTGATTTAAAGTAGGCTGCTTGGACAGTTCCCAATCTTCAGGAATCACACCTAATGAGCGCAAATTATCCACCGTTAACATCGTGGGATTTAAGTTCTTTGCTGAGAGCGTAATCGCTAGCTCTTGGATATCCATGGGCTGCGTTAAGGGAGATGCGGTATTAACCATAACCTTTTCTTTACTTATTACCTATTTATTTAGTTGACTGTCTTTTAAGAGGATATCGGAAAAGTGATAATCTGTGTATTACTTTAGCTTTATTTTTAAAGACGTGAGTAAACAGATTAAATGGCAGAAGCTACTTCTAAGAGCCGCTCCGTTGGGAATTGATTGTATTACATTACATTTACTAGAGCAAACTATTGAAATTGAAAAATAGCAGGGAAGAAAAAATTCCCCCCTGCTGCCATCAATTAGCCAAATAGAAAAAAGTTATGCCCGCTTTTGAAGCTAAAATCATTAAGGGTATTACACAAATACAAAGTCAGCTTCAGTTAGAGAATCTGCTTGCACATTTAACAATACTGCAAGGTCTTGGTCATTTACGCCAATAACCGCATCTTCAGGACTTTCCTCACTAGCCCCAATACTGAGGTCAGAGAATTCTAAGTCAACTCCTCCGAACCCAAAAACATCTTCTCCAGAGGTAAAGTCGGTAATAATGTTTGCTTCATTAGGCAACTGACCTGCTGCCAGCCAGAATTGATCTTCACCAGCGCCACCCGTTACGGTGTTGTGACCTTCTCCTTGTGAGAGAAAGAAGCGGTCATTGCCATTACCGCCAATGAGTCGGTCATGATTGCCAGCGATAAAGAGATCGTTTCCAGATTCGCCATAAAGGCGGTTTTTACCTCCTCCTTGGTGGGAAGAATCAAGAATATCGTCTCCATCACCAGCAAAAATGCGATCATTGTTGCCAGCCAAGAATTCGTCGTTACCATCACCTCCATAAATTCGATTACCACCGGGCGTTAAAGAGGTATCAACAAGATTATTGCCATCGCCACTGAAAATGAGATCTCCATTTCCTTCAAAGTCAATGGTTCCTTCTAAGATATCATCTTCGGAGCTACCGAATACCGGTAATGCTGGCTGTTCTGAAGATTCTTCTGAACGGAGGAAGGCTTCCTTCATGGTTTCAAAGACGTGGACGAGATCAATATGATTCTCAATCCCAGGGACTTGCTCTCCAAATATTTCATATCCTTCCCCAATTAAACTATCCAGAATATCTGAACCTTCTCCTTGATAATAAACTGGAACGGGACGGTTGGTATGGGTTCCCCACTCATATTTGTCCTCTGGATCAGCTCCCCAATGGTGTCCTGCTTCTTGAGGTTCAAAGGCTTCGGTGAGAGCTTCTGGACCTTTTTCCCGATAAAGCTCAGGGAAGTTATCATTTAAGGTTAAATAATGATCATGGTCAGGAACAACCATGACTAAATTTTCTTCCCAGCCGCCATTATCTTCTACCCAGTCTTTAACAATTTCGACGGTTTCATCCAAATCCATGTGCCGACCGAGCATGGCATCCAAATTATTATCATGCAGAACCCAGTCATAGTCACCGAGTTCTATTTGTAAGAAAAATCCCTCATCATTTTGACTTAAAAAATCTAATGATGCTTGAGCCATGTCCATAATGGTGGGATTTTCATCGAGTTCGCGCTCAATGAATGCTTCCTCCGTTTCACCCGGCATTAAAGGACGAGCATATTCGGGATCAACAAATTCTCCGTCTTCGCTCTCAAGTTGAGAACCACGATGGGCAAAGGTATTATAACCAGTGCGATCGTAGCTCCCATCGCCACTTCGCATCGGCAAGTTCCCATTTTGACCCCGAGCCCCATAAAGCCCGAAAAGGCGATCCCCTTCAGTGGGATCAAGCTCTGCCACGGTGTCCATTAATTTTTCTGAAGCACCTGGACCGCGCTCAAGGAAATTAACCCCATAGCGATTATCTTCAGCATTAGGATTATTGCTGAGATGCTCATAGTTGTCTTCAGTAATATAGTTAAAGTTGTATTCGCCACTTCTTCCACTGAAGTTTCCTTGATCCCAAGGATGGCCACCCCCTAGCATGAGGTCAGCTTCATCACCTCGCAACATCTGTTGCAGGACATTATCCATATCTGGATAATCTTCATCAAGCTTGTTACGATGGTTAACTCCCACTACTGGACTAGCTGGGGTAGCATGGTTAACCGGAACATCAGAAATTGTTCCTGTGGACTTGCCCAATTCTTTAGCAATGTCCGTAATGTTTTCCACTGGTTCCTCAAAGAGATCAACCCCTAAAGCGGGATTATAGGTTTTCTCACCAGCAAAAATATTTGTCCCTGCTTGGGAGGAGCCAGTATATCCTTCTTTGATATATTCTGGATCAGGGGTTGTCCAAGGATTGGGGCCACCTCGCTCAACATCCCAGCCAACAAGATTCCCCCCTTCAGGGTCTTGTTCTGGATTAAAGGTGGGATCAAACTCAAAATTTTCTGGGTCAAACCCTTCTCGGAGTTCTCCTTCGCCGGTGGGACGCTCTAAAGGATTTCCCTCAAAAGCAGAATTGTTTTTATCGCCCTCAACGGTCATTGGGTAGGTGGTTGCCCAAGTGAACCCTTCTAGGTCCATAAAACTTGAGCCTTCTCCTTTCCCTTCTGTAAAAAAGTCATCAAGGGTGTCCCCTTCATGTCCTTCATCGATTAATTTCGCGATCGCGCCGGCACGGGCCATTTCCCATCCCATTCCATCAGGAACAATTGTAATAATATTCTTAGCCATGATTTCAGCTTCTCCTAATTTGAATTTAAGCTTGACTTCAGTTTTTAAGAGTAAGCTGATTAATTTAAGTTCTGCTTATATTTAAGTCCAATATTCTTTAAGTTTTGAATAAGAATTAGTTAATTTTATATAGATGAAACTTCTTTCTGAAGGCGATCTTATTTATATAAAAAAGTGATTTTTAGTTAATTTAAATTAAATCAATATCCAGCTAATTATGTTATTTTTTTAACTAAAAAATATAACAATTCTCGCTCTAATTAGGTACGCTGTTAAGGAAACTAGGTGATTTAACTGTATAAGAACACCTTACTTCGGAAAAGTTCAAGCTAAGAGTAAGGAAATAGATTGCTCAAGAATTCGAGTGGCTCACTCGGTATCATTGGAGCGAGTGAGCTTTTTTCAACTAGACTTTATGCTTGAAACCCTTTCCTAATGGAGGGAAGGCGGAGATTTTTGGAAGGTTGCAATGGCGCGATCGCGCCCAGAATCAGGATTCGCCCATTGATAATGACATTCTTTGGGATCGCCCCAACAGAGATTCAAAATGAGATCAGTTTGTGTCGTTTCCACTTCAAGCCATTCGGCTTCGGTTGCCCATTGATGAACAGTTTCTCGATCAATTTCTGTCGGAGGCGTTCTTTCTTGCCATAAGAAAAGGTTTTTGGTTGCTTTTTGCCAAAATTCTAAAATTTGCGGTTTAATCCTGATTAATGTTTCTTTATCTTCGGGAATGGCAATTAATTGATTATGAAGTTCTGGACACTCAACTTGATAGCCATTAAAGTGATAAGTCCGCCACACTAATCCTGAAACTTGATGCTGGCGTTGATACTCATGAATTTGAGCGCGAAAATCACGATAAGCAAAAATTTTACTTAATTTTTCTGTGCCAATCGCTTTGGCTAAAACAGGATTATTCAAACGCTCGGAAGAAGAAAATAAGACTCGTTTCCCTTGCCAGTTTGCTCTTAATTCTTGATCGAGAATTTCAATTAGCTCTTCGGTAGTATAGCTCATAAGCAAGGAAGTTCCTAGTCGCGCGATCGCTTCCTTTCCTACTTTAGCTGATTCTAATTAAGGTTAGACTCAAGCGATACTATCCCGTTTATTACTCTCTTTATAAGACACTCCGACATTGGGTAATCCCGCTTTGATCATTTCTCGTTCTAAAAGGGCAAAAAATCGAGCGCGATCGCTGCTTCTCACGACAGCTTGATTATGGGATTCTGCGATCGCGACGGGATAACCATATCCTTTATACACTTGTCCTAAAAGAAGCCCTAAAGACTGTTCTAATAGCTCGATATCTTGGGCAACCCATGCGGGAAATTCCACCCGCGCAATTTCTGTCCCCACATGGACATAGCAAAAGTGAATGGCAAAATCTTCAGGATATAAGTCTAAAATCGGACTCTGACTGCGCCAAATTGCCGATCGCTGTCCCGAAGATAATAAAGTTTGCCAAAGTGTCGTATCTCGCAAGGGTTCACAACTTTGGCAAGGGAGTCGATTCTGTTCATTAGTGCAAAAAGTCTGACAATCGGGAACACTATAAGGGCAACTGGCATAGCGCAAAAATCGCACAGCTTCGGTATGGCGATTAGCACTGAGGTAGCCCATTAAGGGCACTTGCGCCACTTGTAGTTGTTCCCAAGCGCGAAAAATTCGGGGTAACAGTTGATCCCGGGCCGGGGTCGGTAAATTTTCGAGAAACCAATAAATTAAAGAGCCATCGACTAGGGCTAAATTCGGTTCATGATGCGCCCCCGGTGGCTTCACCCAACGATCGGCCATTTCTGCGAGGGCTTCAATTTCAGAAACGGTACGCCGATATCCTAACCATTCATCCGTGGGAATTCCCCATTGGCGAGACTCATATAAATCTTCTTGGGTATAAAAAACTTCGGGAATGCTATCGAGAACCGGAAACAAACTTTGCCCATAATGCAGCATCACGCGCCCAATATTAATGAGATAACAGTAGGCGATTTCGTGATGAGAAGGAGAAATTTGTGAACCATCGGTGGCAAAGACAGTATGGGCGTAGGGAGGGGTAGGAATCTCTTGGCAAGTGTCGAGGGGTTCTAAGGGAATTGCCGCCTTAAACAGGGCGCGATCGCGCCATTCTTGCTGTTGCTTTTCTAAGGCTTCTTGTTCAATAACACTTTCTGCTAGCCGTGTTTGCGCTTGTTCTAAGCGTTGATTACTTGCCTGGGCTTCTTGCTGTAAATGCTCACTAATCCCTGGCAGTTGTCCCGTTAATTTGGTAATATCAAGCATAACTCACCCTCATCGAGCAGTGACCCATTCCAGAGCGCCACTGCTGTCGGGTCAACTATTTTAAGTTAGCCCGTGCATCTTGAATGGCTAACCAAAGGGCTAATCCTGTTAGGGGAATGCTCGCACTAAGAATTGCCGAGGTAACCATGACACCATAGCGGGGATCGCCATAAGAGAGTTCAAAAACTGAGCCTACCGCCGCGATCGCGGCAACACAAGAAATTAGTAATAATAAACCACTTTTTGGGGTTAGCAACACGATTAACTCCTTTTATGCTTCAGACTTGAGCGTTTGGACAGCACTGGTAGAAAAGCCTTGTTTGTTCAGAGCTTCTGTCAAGACTAAATCATTGGGAACGCGATCGACAAATAAAATGCCATTGAGGTGATCCGATTCATGTTGAATCACTCTGGCAAGGAGATCACTTGCCTTAATTTTTCGCGGGCGACCCTGTTCATCCTTATACTTAACCGTAATGGCTTTCGGGCGAACCACATCTAAAAAGACACCCGGAATACTGAGACAGCCTTCTTCCCCAGTCACTAACTCTGGGCTATAAGTTTCAATTTGGGGATTAATTAAAACTAATGGGGGCGTGGCACTATTGTCGCGATCGCAATCCACCACTAATATTTGCTTATTAATTCCCACTTGTGGGGCTGCTAAACCAATCCCCTGTTCGGCATACATGGTTTGCACCATCTGTTGAGCTAAGTCTCTAAGGGAGCGATCAACTTTACTAATGCGTTTACAGGGTTTTCTCAAGGTTTTATCCCCGAGATAATGGAGTGATAAAGGATTAGCTTCAGTCTTTTGCTTGGTTTTTAGGGTTGAGGCACTCATAAATGAAATTGTATAAATTGACTTTAACAACAATCAGGTTTCTCTTCAATTTTAACAATTAAAACCTCATTCTTGGTTATTAATCACTATCCCCCTCAAAATCTTTGCCTTGTACCACTAACACCGAACAAGGGGCATAATGCACCACATGATTGCTTACACTGCCTAAAAATACCTCAGCTAACCCCCTTCTTCCACGACGACCAAGGATGACTAAATCGGCATCCCAAGTTTTTGCCATATCGCGAATCCAGCTACTCGGTTCGCCCACTTTCCAATCATACTCTACAGCCAGCCCTTCGGCTTGGGCTTTTTCCGCATAACCTGATAACCAAGTTTCGATTTCTTCAGTTTGGGCTTCTAGTTGTTCTTGTACCGATGAGGAAAGACTTAGCACATTCTGCCCATAAATGCCACTATAAGCCTCAAGGTTACGACCATTAAAGAGCACGGCATGAAATAATAAAAGTTTTGCTTGGTAGGCTTTAGCCAGTGTCAGTGCTTGTTTAAAAACCGCCTCTCCTTGTGAAGACTGATCGAGAGCCACTAAAATTTTTTGGTAAGTCATGGTTGCCTCCCTGACATCCTACTTTATTTTTATTTTACTCCCGAATAAGTTACGCTTTGATCCTCTCACCGTAAAGATTTTTATCGCCTCTGATCAATTGATTATTTTTTTGCTAGCTTAGATCAATCCAGTAATTTCAGAGTTTCATGATGCTGAAGGCGATTCTGGTTAAAATAATTTACTTATATCGGGCTTTGATCTCTCCCCTTTTTCCCCCTAGTTGTCGGTTTCAGCCCACTTGTTCTCAATACGCGATCGAAGCGATCGAACGATTTGGGGTTTTTCGAGGAAGTTGGTTAGCTATGAAACGAGTTTTACGTTGTCATCCTTTCCATCCGGGGGGATATGATCCCGTTCCCGATTTGAACCCAACTAAAGATAAAAATTAAAATCGTTCAACACTACCGGAAAATAGGGGTTCTACCCGAATGGCAATAATGCTAGAGGGGCGTACCACCATATATTCCCCCTGAATATTCTTAATGGGAACCGTAATAAAGTCATGAGACTCCCCATTAGGCTTTAAATCTCCTTTATACCATTTCTGAAAATCCTGAATTGTGGGAAAGCGGACTTCCTCACGGTGACCACTAATTAAAAATAAATAGACGGCATATTCATCGGGGGTACGTGGCATGAAATTAACTCCAAACAATCCATAACCAAAGCTGAACTATGGCTTTTCAAGGTAATTTTACTGTAGCTAAAGCAGATCTGAAAAGCTATGCTAACACAATAACTGCCCCTCCCCAATTTAATTTTGTCGCTGTACCATAGGAAGTGTGAGCAATATGTACTTCCCATTACAATCTCTAGAAAATGGTCGCTGGTTTAAGCTCATTTGTGGAGCAAGTTACCAGCATCTCCCGGCTGTGAGAAGTCTGAGTTTGGCTTATGCCCTAGCAGGGGCGGATTGTATTGATGTGGCAGCGGAGGCAGCAGTTGTTGCTACTGCCCAAGAAGGATTAGCAGTAGCCAAAGATTTACAGGAAAGCGCGATCGCGCAAGGATTTTCTCCACAAGCTCGCCCTTGGTTAATGGTGAGTCTCAATGATGGGGAAGACCCTCATTTCCGCAAAGCTCAATTTGATCCCAATCTCTGCCCGTCCGATTGTCCTCGCCCCTGTGAAGCGGTTTGTCCGGCGGATGCGATTGATGTTTCGGGGGTAAAGCGCGATCGCTGTTATGGTTGTGGTCGCTGTTTGCCAGTTTGCCCATTACAACTAATTACCACCGAATCCCATCAACTTCCCCCGGAAACGGTAGCCGAACAATTAAAACCTTATCCCATCGACGCGATCGAGCTTCACACCCAAGTGGGAAGAGAACAGGAATTTCAAAAACTCTGGAGAGCCCTGCAACCGATTATCCCCCAACTAAAAATCTTAGCCATTAGTTGCCCGGATGCGCCCAATCTCATTGACTATTTACAAACACTTTATCAAATTATTACCCCCTTACCCTGTCCTTTAATTTGGCAAACCGATGGGCGACCGATGAGTGGGGATTTAGGGGCGGGGACCACTCGCGCTAGTGTCAAGTTAGCGCAAAAAGTTCTTAATGCAAATCTCCCCGGGTATGTGCAACTGGCCGGTGGCACTAATCAATATACAGTGGAAAAGTTAAAAGAGGCTCAACTTCTTAATTCTCCCTTAACTCCTTCTCAGCGCACTGTGGCAGGAATTGCTTATGGCAGCTTTGCTCGTTCTCAGTTAAGCTCATTTCTAGAGATGCTAGAGCATTCCCATCCTATTCAACACTTAGAGGAGGATCAGCAACTGTTGTGGGAAGCTGTCGCCCAAGCAGACAGTCTTGTCTCGCAACTCAAAAAACGCACCCCATTTCCCTTCCCAATCTCTGCTAAATCCTGTTAAAAAAAATTGTTTAGAAACCTTTATGTCTAGCAATCCCAAAATTGATCAGCAATTTCAATCTCAAATAGTCCAAGAGACAGAAAAGCCTTTAGTGCAAAGAATGGAAGTCACTGATGACCTTGATGCTTTATTAGCGACCCTTCCTCCTGATGTCGCGGAGAAGTTAACCAACCATCAACAAAGAGGGGAATTAATTGAAGTGGTCATTGACTTAGGGCGAAAACCCGAAGCTCGATTTGCCAACCACTGGGAATATCTCACTGAAGAGACAGTGACGCGAGAGGATATTCAATTCTGCAGCGATCGCGTTGGGATGTTCAGTGGTGACAATCGCGCTGGCATTGAACGGACGTTACACCGCATTAGTGCCATGCGGAACCGTGCCGGGGAAATTATTGGTTTAACCTGTCGCATTGGACGGGCTGTTTATGGCACCATTGGCATGATTCGGGACTTAGTGGAAACGGGACGCTCGATTTTAATGTTAGGTCGTCCTGGTGTGGGAAAAACTACCGCTCTGCGCGAAATTGCCCGAGTTTTAGCGGATGATTTGAATAAGCGTGTCGTCATTATTGATACTTCCAACGAAATTGCTGGCGATGGCGATATTCCTCATACTTCCATTGGACGGGCGCGACGAATGCAAGTGGCTAGCCCTGAACTCCAGCATCAGGTGATGATCGAAGCTGTAGAAAATCATATGCCAGAAGTGATCGTTATTGATGAAATTGGCACGGAATTAGAAGCTCTCGCAGCGCGAACCATCGCTGAACGTGGGGTGCAATTAGTGGGAACTGCCCACGGCAATCGCTTGGATAATTTAATTAAAAACCCAACTCTCTCCGATTTAATTGGAGGCATTCAAGCGGTCACTCTCGGTGATGAAGAAGCCCGTCGCCGTAGTTCTCAAAAAACAGTCCTGGAACGAAAAGCCCTCCCCACCTTTGATATTGCAGTGGAAATGCTAGAACGGCAACGCTGGGTAGTGCATCAGGAGGTATCAGAAACCGTTGATCAAATTTTACGGGGACATGAACCGGGGTTGGAAGTAAGATCGGTCAATGATCAAGGCGAGGTAGAGGTTTACGAAGAAAAAGGCAATGCCCCTCCCCCGAGCAACGGCAAAACGCGCCTGCAAAATCCTGTTTTACCGCGTCCCACAGGCTGGCGAGCTTCGGGACAGATGATCCCGGTTGATTCTTCTCCCCCTCGCAATCCTAATTTTGAACAAATGCTGGATCAGTCCTGGCAACAAGCAGAGGAGAAAACAGAAAAGGTAAGAACCCCGGGGCCAAATGGAGAAGATTGGCCGGTTTATGTCTATCCTTACGGCATTAGCCGCAATTTATTAGATCAGGTGATGGAATTATTAAATTTGCCGATTACCTTGACAAAAGATATGGATCATGCTGATGCAGTTCTAGCGCTGCGATCGCAGGTGAAAAACCATTCTAAGCTCCGTCAGTTAGCAAAAACTAAAGAAATCCCGATTCATGTGGTTAAATCTAATACCTTACCCCAGATTACACGGACTCTGCAGCGTTTACTAGACCTTGATCCCACTACAGCCGAAGGAATTGACTTTCGGATGTTTACTGAAAGTAGTGATGAAAATGAATTAGAAGCTCTAGAAGAGGCGCGTTTGGCGGTGGAACAAATTGTGATTCCCAAAGGACAACCGGTAGAATTATTACCACGTCCGGCGAAAGTCCGAAAAATGCAACATGAACTCGCTGAACATTATCGCCTCCAGTCTGATAGCTTTGGGGAAGAACCAAACCGACGATTACGCATTTATCCCGCTTGATGCCATTTTAATGGGATATTTCATGATTAGAAACAGCCCGACAACGTTCTCGTCAAATGAGTCATAGTCAAGTTGGGGCTTGGTTATATGGAATCGTCTAATACTTGCTACAAATGATCCCCCCAACCCCCCTTATTTAAGGGGGACTTCAGGAATCGGTGTCTAGCGAACTTTTTTAGATTTCATATTAATTAATATGATTTAAAACTTATTTTTT
>JBKHER010000008.1:0-17799 GCA_046540715.1 Halothece sp. | reverse complement strand
CCTTACGAAGGGGGGTTGGGGGGATTTAGGTGGGTACTTTTCACCAAACGGGATAAGAATTGGTGCTACCTTCCCATCTTCTTTTCCCCCCAATCACCAGAGGGGTTAGGGGGGATTGAGATGGATACTTTTCATCAAACAGGATCATTTCTGACATTGAGGACAAAAATGGGAAGAACGCCCGTTAATTTTGTGTCGTTGAATTATTTCCTGACACAAGCGACAATTTTCTCCTTCACGACCATAAACCCACGCTTTCCCCATATAATTCCCATTCACCCCCAAAAGATTGAGAAAACTATTAAACGTCGTTCCTCCCTCCTCAATGCCCGTTTTCAAAACCGACAGAATCCCTTGGTGTAACGTTTCGACTTCTGTATCACTTAAACTTCTTGCCTCTCGCAAGGGGGAAATCTGGCTTAAAAATAACGCCTCATCCGCATAGATATTCCCCATTCCAGCCACCACTTTTTGGTCTAATAACGCTGTTTTAATTGCACAGCGGCGATTTGTTAATTGAGCTTGCAAATAACTGGGTGTAAACTGCTCCGAAAATGGGTCAACACCTAACTTCTTTAAGCCCGTGATAATTATTTCTGGTTCATACTCAGGCGGAACCCACCACACACGGCCAAACGTCCGTAAATCAATGAAGCGCAGTTCCTGTTGATTAGGAAAAAAGAAACGCAACCTTGTATGTTTCGCTAACGGTTCATCTTGTTTCAGCCATAATAACTGACCACTCATCCGCAGATGAACCCCAAACCAACCCCCCGAAGATAACTTAGCTAATAAATATTTACCTCGCCGTTGCCATTGTTGTATTTGTGTATCTTTTAAGCCTTGCCAAAACTCTGTAATAGAAACAGGGTGAGCAATGCTACGTTCAAGTAACACTTCCCCACCCTGAAAAACTTGTCCTTGGGTCAACTTATTTAACCCACGACAAACCGTTTCCACTTCTGGTAACTCTGGCACTAACCTATCTTATTCGCTTTTACTAGCGGCAGCTTTGCTGTCATCTTTGCTACCAGATTTGGCTTTTTTCTTGGGAGCCGCTTCCACGACTTCCACTTCCTCTAAACCGAAGTTATTGGTATTAACCCCAGAATAGTTAACCTTATCAAAACGGACAATAACAGGATAGATGATGCCACTTTTATCGACACTGGCAACTGTACCAACGTCGCCGTACCAGTAGGACTCCTTCCGAAGGATTCTAACTTTATCTTTGCGATTAACTTCTGCCATGATTAAATTTCTCAAAAAATAACTTTTAAAACCAAGCCTACTACTAGTTTGTCGTTTATTGGGGAGTTTTGATTTTAAGTTTTATTGCAAATTTCGCCATCTCACTCGCACAAAATTTGCCTCACGCCCCCACAAATCAGTGGTTTTGTAAATATTTTCGAGTTCTAAATTAAAGGGAACGGCTGTGGTTAAATACTTTTGCGTCCATTGTCCCACTTCAGGAGCGAGGCTAGAAGCAAGAGTCATGCCTAAACCCATCCCTAATAATTGCGAAATCGGGTCTTTCGGTAAAACCAGATGAGAGCCTAAAGTAAATCCTGTACTCAGCAATAGTGCCACAGAAACATTTGTCCCACAACGGGGATGAACCGCTAAGTCCCATTCTCCCTCCCGAAACCGTTGTAGAGCGATACTAACCCCACGTTGTAATTGCTGTAGGGGAACTTCTCCATAGATATAAAACCCTTTTTCTGTGGATAATCCCCCTAACGTTTCATTATCTATGCGATTGGGAGAAAAGTTCACCCGTTGCCCCATTTTCGTCCTATCTTCGCTTAAAATCCAGACTGTGCCATGTTCAAGGGCATGGACTTGCCGTAACATCAGGAGATCCTTTAGCCCCGGGACAAAAGAGAGTTGTTTTAAAAGGTCGCTATCTCCTGTAGGTTGAGGGCGGAAAAATTCAGTTGCAGTGCTGTCGATACTCATTAGCTTAATCAGGCCAGACAATTAGCGTTAACTAAATTTTAACCATTTTGGGCTAATCTTAACGTCGCCGTCTTGGAGTGGGATAACCTTGCTGTTCTAGCATTTCTCTTGCCCCAGGACCGGGTTCATAATTGACGCTTGCGCCTCCTGATTCTAGAGAATCCTCCAAAATTTGAGGCGTGAGTAAGACAATAACTTCTTGGCGATTGCGATCGCGATTGGTACTTCTAAAGAGTGAGCCAATAATCGGAAGATCCCCAAGAATGGGAACTTTGCTAACTGTGGTGCGGTCTTGATCTTGAATAATTCCAGCTAAAATTAAAGTCTCACCATCCCGTAGTCGAATTTGACCCGAACTTAAACTCCGTTCTTGGAGTAAAGCAATTTCTCCCACCGGCGTGTCTTGAGAGCTACTAATCGAAGAAACTGTCGGCTCCACACTGAGAGTAACAAAGCCATTATCATCGATTCGTTCAACATTAACATCAACAATCAAACCAGCATCTCGAATGACGGGCTCCTCCACGGTCACGCTATCATCACCTACTTCCCGAGTTACTAATTCAGTTCCTCCAAACACTTCTTCGGTGAGGTTAACTTCGGCAAGTTCACCTTCTTGAACAGTCAATGTTGGATCAGTGAGGATTTTGGCATTGCCACTGGTAACTTGCGCTTCTAACTGAGCTAAAAATTTATTGGGAAAACGAGTAAACTCAGAAAAAGTCCGAGTTAATTCCGCTGCACTCCCTAAGATGTCAGATAAACTATCAACATCTTGTAATGGTTGAAATTCTCCGCCAAAGGGGGCTAGTTCGCTAATTAAACGGGGAACCCCATCTTCATCAAAGAAACGGGGGGCAACTCCTTCTGTTCCTTCCACTGCTCCTCTTGCTGGAACTAAGTTGCCCTCTTCATCAGTTAAAGCTGGAAATTGACCGCCATTTTGTTGTAATTCGCTGGGTAAACGAGGATTGCCATTAGCATCAAAGAATAGAGGGGATGAGCCAGGGGTCCCTTCTTCGCCTTCAATGGCTGGAACCAACTCAGCACTTTCTGTAATGAGAGGGGTTTGATTCCCTCCAAATCCTTCTAATTGTTGCACTGGAACCGCATCTCCATCAGCGGTCAAAAATAGCCGATCCGAACCAGTTACTCCCGTTTCAAAGGGATCATCAGGAATTTCAGTAGGTTCTCCTGTCGTCGGGTCAATAAATTGTTGCTGACTGCGGTTGGGATTACGAATAATGGGACGATTGAGTTCACTTCCTCTGACTTGGTCTGCTGAAGGAGGAGACATTTCTCCAACTCCTACTGTGGCTTGTCCCTCGTCAAAAGAAAAGAAGGTATCTGCAATCCCAAAGGAAAAACTCGTGTTAATGTCTTCTGTTTCTAATAAGTTGACATCAATAATTTTGACATTAACCGCAACTTGACGCTGACGAGCATCTAATTGTTGAAGAAAATCAGTAGCAATTTCAATACTGCGTGGTTCACCGACGAGGGTAACAGAGTTAAGTCGTTCATCCACTGAAACGGATAATCCCTGTAACAACTCCCCACTATTACCATTTTCTTCATCTCCGTTACCTGGCCCAGTTGCACCTTGGCTCGCTAGAAAGTTAGCAGCATCACTGGCAGGAACTTGGTTTAAGCGTAGAGAGCGAGTCATTAAATTTCGCGCTCCTTGGGGAAGATTAGCACCAACAAAAATGGTATTGCCACGGCGGTTGGCTTGTAGGTTTGATAGCTGTAAAACAGAATTAAATGCCTGTTGGACGGATTCGTTTTCTAAATCAACGGAAATGGTTTGTTCAGCTTCTTCCCCCCCTTGATCGGCAAAGACTAAGTTTAAATCCGCCGATCGCGCTAATAAAGACAAAACCTCTCGCACAGGCGCTTCCCGTAACACTAAACGAGACACTCGGTTATCCCCTCCTAAGTTCACCTGATTCGGGGAAGAATCAATGGTGGAAACCGCAATATCTCCTACTGGAGGGGCAGTTGCTCTGGGGCGAGTTGGTTCTAACCTTGAAGAAGGCTCTCTGGGTTGACCATTTGGTGCTGACTGTCCATTAACTTCTACATCAGGATTCGGAAACATTACTTCTGGTTGAGTTTCATTGGGAGATTCCGACTCAGGTAAGGAAGGAATTTGTGCTTGTTGTGACTGGGGCGATTGTTGATTAGCTTGAGAAGACTCTTGTTCGCCGACACTCAAACCAAGAATAACTTCCCCATCAGCTACAGACTGAAGCGTTGCTTCTGGAGCCTCATTTTTTCCTGTAACGGTTACTTGCACTCGATTTGTGTCTGTTTGAGTAATGGTTACAGACTCTACCCCTGGGAAAGGATTATCACGGGTAATTTCGGTTTGACCGTCTAAATCAATTTGGGCGTTGTTTAAGTCAGCGATGAAGACATTATCTTGTTGGCTGGTGGAGATATTCGCTTCTCCTTGGGTTTGGAGACGGAGTTCAAACCCTTGTTCTGTTCTCTGTAACTGCACATCTTCTGCTGATTGGGCTTTTGCCACTTCCACTGCTGGGGATATTACCAACAGCGTAGCCACTGAACAGACCATTCCCCATGGGGGGGGAAATTTATTTAACATTGTTGCCTTCACTCCTCATCATCATTCGTTGTTTATCTTAACTGGAAATTAGCCCATTACTCCACTTATAATAATTCCCAATAAAAATCAGCAGTTTAACAGGAGTGGGAGCCTCTTGCTCCCTAGTAGTAGCCAAGATGTCTGCTACTCGGTCAATTAATTGGAATGACTATAATCCTTAACAGAAATTGGAAGGAAACCAGTTTATATTTTCTACCACTTAAAATAATAGCTTTGGTTTGACAATGATTGGGAAGGGTAAAAAAATGCGATCAAAATCTCTAATTGAATCGGATTTATTCACTTGCTTAATTGTGGTTTTCCATTTTCATAAAAAGGGCGAATTGATTGGATGATTGCTCCCACAGCTTGGGTTAATCCTTCTTTTTCTTCAAAATTTTTTGCTGTGGCATAAAGTCGCGTTTCTAATTCTGTTAAGGTGGGAAACATTTTAATAGCTTGCTTAAGTAAACTATCAAGTTGATGACTAATCATCAGCGACCAGTCTTGCTCATTAAATCCAATTTTATAATAGAGAGTGGAGAACAAAAGAATTTTAATTCTTAAAGGTGTTGTATAGCGAGTTACTTCATAACGTAAATCAAAAATATTATAGTCATTTTGATCGCTGAAAGAAGAATTAGATTCATTATTATTTTGAGACTGATTTGGAAATTGTCTGTTAACTTCTATTTCTTCCTGATGGGATTCACTGAACTGGTAATTATTTGATGAGAGTTCAGTTTTGGGTTTAAGTTTAGTAGCATTGTTTGAGGGATTATAGCCGCTATCTTCTCCCAATTTAAGAGCAGTAAATTGAGAAGGAACTCCATCACTATTTTGCGAATTATCTAATACAATCGGATTATAAGTTTCATAAAGGGGCTTGATTTCTGCCAAGATAATGTTTGCAATATTTTGATATTTATCTTTTTTATTTAAAGTACTAACAACATCATTAATGGTTTGTTTTAAACTACTAAAATCAGCTTCTCTTTGGTAAAGTTCTTGCAATAAAGATTTGGTTCTATACTTAATCAAAACCTTAGAACTATTTTCCCAACGATGCTTACAAGCACAAAATAGCATCTTTTTTATACGAGTAATTTCTGGATGTTGCTTTAAATTATGAACAATACAATTTAGAGTGTTGTTGTTGTCAGCTTTAGCTGTGATGAGTGGAGAGGCTGGAGAAGTGTCAGCTATACCAAGATTGAGATCATTGAGAATTTCGGTAATAGTTTGATAGCGATCGCGCGGACTAATGCGAACCATCCGACTCAACACTTGAGCAAAATCATCATCAATATCAACTAAATGTCGCCATGATAATTCTCCTGTAATCGGATCATCGCTTAAATGTTTTGGTGAAACACCACTGAGTCCTTTGAGAATAATTTTACCCAACGCATAAATATCACTATTATAAGACGGTTTTCCTCCCTGTTGTTCTAATGGCATATAGGAAGGGGTTCCAATGGCAACCGTAAATCCCGTATTTTCTTCTGATTCTTCTTCTTGAAGGGTTGTTACTTTTTTCACTGAACCAAAATCAATCAGCACTAACTTTTGATCACTGTGGCGACGGATAATATTTTCTGGCTTTAAATCGCGATGGATGACATGATTGTCGTGAATGAATTTGAGAACCCCGAGAATATCTTGTAAAAACGCGATCGCGTCTTGTTGCGTCCAAGTTTTTCCCTCTTTCAACTCTTTAGATAACAAATTTCCATCAATAAACTCTTGCACCAGATAAAACTGGTTATTTTCCTCAAAATGAGCCATTAACTGAGGAATTTGAGGATGACTCCCAATTCGGGCTAAAACTGAAGCCTCTTGATCAAATAATCGTCTCGCCGTTTGTAACATCCAAAGTTCATTGACTTGGGGTTTCAACTGTTTAACGACACACCAAGGTTTGCCTGGAAAGTCATAATCCTTCGCTAAGAAGGTTTGACCAAATCCTCCCACTCCTAATTCCTTAAAGATATAGTAGCGATCGCGCAACTTTGTTCCCAGCATAGGTTCTCTTTTCGCAAATTTCTCAATTAGCCCCTGAGCAGTGAGTTTCCAGATCTCGAAAGCTCTAGAGCTTAAATGTCTTTGATCTCAATAAATCTATGATAACTATCGCGCCTGAAAAGCGTAACTAGATTTTTCAATTTCAATAAACTATCTTTTCTTGAACCAGCAATTCTAAAATGAAGAATGCTGTCATCCTAAAACATCTATCTCCACCATGCCAAATATTGTTTTATACGAGCCTGAAATTCCTCCCAATACCGGAAATATTGCTCGCACTTGTGCCGCGACGAACACAGAACTTCATCTCGTGGGAGAATTAGGATTTGAGATCAGCGATCGCGCCGTTAAACGGGCCGGACTAGACTACTGGCCCTATGTTGATCTTCATCAGCATTCCAACTGGACAAAATTTGCTCAATACCAACAACAAAAATCAGGAAACTTAATCGCATTTAGCGTCAAAGGAACCCAATCTTATAGCAACTATTCTTTTCAAGCCGCAGACTGGCTTTTATTTGGCTGTGAAAGTAAGGGGTTACCCCCAGAAATTATGGCAAATGCAGACGCGATCTTAAGGATTCCTATCCCAAACCCGCAAGTGCGAAGTCTTAACCTTTCAGTAAGTGTCGCGATCGCCTTATATGAAGCCAAACGACAACTCGGAGAACTTCATGATCCCTCCCTTTCCACTTCAAAACAATGAAAGGGAATCATTATCCCAAAAATCTAGTTAAACTAAGCGCAAAATGTCGTAAAACAGTTTATTATGGGTTTGTCTAAATCAAAAATAGTTACCTCACTCATTTCTTAAGCTCATCGAGCATCTTGAGAAATGTAGCTGAGACGACAACAGTCGATTAAATCGTGGTTAAATTTCTATCCTAAAGATTTACGGTTCAACAAAAGGAGGTTTTCTTGAAACATTTATTGCCTAGTATCCCACCAAATTTCCAATTGGAGACTCAACCTCATCCCACTTCTCCTCAATCCCTAACAATGGAAAACGTATTGAATCAAGGAATACTTCTTGGCAAAATGGCAACCGCCGCTGTGCCGATATTAACCATTTTGTTAATGGTTCAACCTGCAAAGGCTTGGGAAAAAAGCACTACCGTCGGGGAATTTGAAACGTCTGATTACTCGGTTCCCAAACTAACAATAGACTCTCAAGTAACCCACAAAATTCAAGAAGGAGATACATTGTGGGAACTCTCTCGACTATATGACATTTCTCCTCAAGAACTTGCAACCTATAATGACATTAGTCTCGAAACCGTTCTACAAGTCGGGGAAACCTTAGAAATCCCCACTAATCAACTGAGTAATCAAGAAAAACCGCAACTTGTTGTTGACCAACACTCAGCCGCAAGTTCCGTCGTCTTAGCGTCGAATATGGAACAATTATCACTAGGAGGAGTTGGAGGAGCGGCTCCCTCAGATGATTTAATCATGGTTCAAGCACTTAACGACAATAAAACTGTCACCGCCATTCCCCAGATCATTGCTCAAGATTTAGTCGCTTCCAACATTCCTTCAGAAAAGTCTCAAGCTCCGGTTCAAGACTTTTTAGCCGATGTTAAACAGTTACAGTCTCAATATCAAGAAAAACATTTAGAATTTGATCACTCTGAGTCTGAAGACAAAACCAGGGAGTTTTCTCCAGCAGACTCAAGCAGTGGGTTATTAGAAACTGATTCAGACTCCTTAGCCTCTGCTCCTATTAAAATTGAGTTTTATAATCGCTTCTTAAATCTCCCCCTTGGCAAAACCGTTAGCCCAGAATTACCTCCTTTATCTTCTCCCGAACAGTATCTTCCAGAACCAGGACAGCAATTTAATGGTTATATTTGGCCAGCAGAAGGGGTTTTTACTTCAGGATATGGTCAACGTTGGGGAAGAATGCACCGTGGGATTGATATTGCTGGTCCCATTGGAACGCCCATTTTAGCCGCAGCTACCGGGGAAGTTATTTTTGCAGGCTGGAATAACGGTGGGTATGGTAAATTAGTGAAACTAAAACACCCCGATGAAAGTATCACCCTTTACGCTCATAACAACCGCATTTTAGTGCAACAGGGGCAAGAAGTGGATCAAGGACAACAAATTGCTGAAATGGGAAACACTGGGCGTAGTACAGGACCCCACCTCCACTTTGAAATTCGTCCCCATGAGCAAGAAGCAGTGAATCCTTTAGCCCATCTTCCTTCAGGAAGTCAGGTACGGAAGGGACAGAAAATTACAGATCAAATGAACAGTAAGCATACCAGTCGTCGTTAGTTATCATCAAGGGTTCGTTAGCTAAGGGGGAAATTAAGCCCCCTTTTGGATATTTATGTCCTCATTACCATTAATCACTTCAATTTACACCGATGGCGCTTGTACCGGAAATCCTGGACCGGGAGGTTGGGGAGTTGTTCTTTATTTTCAAGATCATTCGGTTTATGAAATGGGGGGAGCACAAGCCGAAACGACGAATAATCGGATGGAAATGCAAGCCGCGATCGCTGCTTTAAGACTATTTCAAACCAGTGGACAATCGCAACCCCTTACCCTTTACACTGATAGTCAATATCTAATTAAAGGGCTTACCGAGTGGTTAAAAGGTTGGAAAAAGAAAGGCTGGAAAACCGCCTCTGGAAAAAAAGTCCTCAATCAAGACCTTTGGGAAATTTTAGACGAACTCAATGATCCCCTGATCAGTTGGCAGTATGTTCGCGCCCACAAAGGAAACCTTGGGAATGAACGTTGTGATACAATTGCGCGGTCTTTTGCCCATGGAAATCAAATTGATCTCAAAAAAACCGTAGAATTTTCCCGCTTAGATAACTCCGATACCGTAATTGATATTAACAAAACGATACAATCAGAAACGCCCAAATCAATAGCCACTGAGGATACATCAAATATGGAAGAACTTGAGGAGCGTTTACAAGAGGATTCTCGCCTTGGTCAAGGCAATCGCATTGAAGGATTAAGGCATCTCATTGAATCCCTGCGAATTGCTGATGAAATTGCTGAAAAAGGCTATTTGATTAGTAGTTCTGAACTCGCGGATTTAATGAATGTTAACGCCAGCGCTGTTACCAGTCGCGGTAATCATTGGTCTTGGCGAAACTGGGTCGTTTCTAGGGTGAGACGGGAAGGGAATCAAATCCTTTGGCAACTGGAACGAGCAGAAGGTTAATAAAATCGTCCTCGCCATTGTTTGGGACGCTTGCTCGCCGATAAAACAATCCGTAACACGGCTAACCCATCAGCAAGTGGAGACAACCAAAATAGCCAAGAAAAGCGAGTATTACTGCGATCATAAGAGGGAGCAACTGCTAATAATAGCCCGAAGCGTGTTAATAACAGTCCACCATTAAGAATTCCTAACCCCCATAAAACCCCACTACTCTCTCCCGCCAATATCGCCAAGAGGCAACTGCCAACAATCGGAAGCGGTAAAGCCTGTAAAAATAGCAGCAACCATAATTCAAGTAGCAACAGGCTAGGAGTGGAGGCATCTTTTAAGTCAAGAGAACGCCCCCATTCCTGCCAAGTTTCTTTCATTCCCTCATACATTCTTACTTTAATCACTTTTGCTCCATCTAAAAAGCCCACAGAATAGCCCTGATTCGCCGCATAACGAGCTAGGGTCACATCATCACAAAAAGAGGAGCGGGCAGCACTATAACCGCCAATTGAGGCTAATACCTCGCGACGAGCGAAGAAACATTGGCCATTTGCCATCACTCGTTCTGGGGGATCGGGTTTCACGCCAGCGACATCAAAACGATAGAGCAACGTCATCAACAGCGCTGGCTGTAACCACCATTCTCCTGCTGATTTCAACATAAACTGGGGGGACAACGAAAGCAGATCATAGCCTTGGGATTGAGCCGTATTAATTAGAGCCGGGACTAGTCCAGGTTGCGGCTGCGTATCCGCATCAATCCCTAAAATCCATTCACTTTTCGGAGAACTCGTTAAAAAGCCATTGTGTAACGCCCAAGGGCGACCTACCCAGTCTGGGGGTAAGGGATCATCTGTGAGCAGATGGAATCGTGGATCATTTTGTTGCGCTGTTTTCACGAGGTCGGGAGTGGCATCAGTAGAATGACTATCCACCACTAGAATTTCCCGAACTTCATAACTTTGTTGCGCTAACCCCTTTAAGCAAGGAGCAATGCGCTCGGCTTCATTCAGCGTCGGCACAATCACACTGACTGTTCCTAATTGTTCTGGCGTTGCTACTTGCCCAGAAAGGGGAGGAAACCGTCTTGCTCCCTTCAAAATACGGGAAAAGAAAATTAAAGCCGCAGGAACTTGTAGCACTAATAACAAGAATGCTAAGACTGCTAGGGCAAATTGTATATTGTCGGTCATTCCTCCTCCAAAAATCAAACAAGACTGTAGCAACGACAGAGATCAAAATCTCAGCTTCCCCCCCGTTCATTCCCCCATGCCATGGGGGGACAAAGGGGAGGTTGCTCGCTAAGGTTTTCGTTATTGGTATCACTGGTTGTTACCACTGTAGGCGTAAACCAATAAAGCACAGAACAGGGAATCACCGCAAATACAATCCCCAGAACCACTGGAATCCAAATTCCAGCCGCTAAACTGAGAACAACGCCAAAGAGAATGTTAGAGAAGTAAATAGCAAAGGGGAAGGTGAGATGACGACGGGCTAACCCCAGAGGTTGATTTCCCCAGAATACGTGAGCCACGCTCATAAAAATTGTGCCAGTGACAAACCAGCCGATAAAGTTTTGATAAGGCATTCCGAAAAATGCGCCGGGTTGTTCCCATACCCAAAATGGAACATCGGTTTGACTCATGGCTGGATCAAGAACGAAATCCCAGAAGGTGAGGAGCAAAGACCCTAGCGCGATCGCGCTCACAGAACGTAACCAACTTGGCAAAGAAAGTTGTTCTAATCCCACTCTTGCCATTAAATAGGTACAAAATCCCACATAAAACCAAGATAACGGAATGGTAAATGGCACTAAATCCGCAATTTTATAACCTAAGCCACTTAAATAACGATAGTCTCCAAAGGGAAAGCCCGTACTCGTTCCTAAAAGCTCACTGGCTAAAGATAAACTTAAAGCTGGAACCATAAATGTTAACCAGCGTTTTCCCCCTAAATTTTGATAGGCATAAAACGCCACGGCAACAAATCCTAGCAACATATACACAACACCTCCCCCAGCCATTGAGTATTCAAAGGCTTTCATCCCAATGGGAGGAAGGCTAGCAATAAATTCTCCATTCGGTAGCACTAGCACTAATCCTGCAATCCCAAAAAGCATCGCAAAGATATGACTCATTAATAGTATCGTTGCCGGAGAAAGGTTTCTCCCAGATTGTTTAATCCTCATTAAATTTCTCCCTTTAGTACAATTGATTTATAGTCAAGGTGTGATTTAGCTTGATCCCACTCCGAGATAACCGAGATGTGATCGGCAAATATTAATTAATAGTTTACAAAAATTTACAATAAATGTTGCAAATTTGAGGAAAATATTTTCCTTGCTACCCTAACTTACCTTGCCACCTCACTAGCCAGACAGCGATCTCAAAAGCCTTAATTACTGAGAGGGGGGTCGGTTCAGGTTTTCGGTTTCTCAAATCACACATTATGTTTAAGTAAAATTGCTTATTAATTTTGTGGCTGAAATTTCAGGAACGTTCCTTAACCCGTTAAGATCAAAAACAACGCGCCTACACTCTTGGCAATCAGGTTAGCTAAACTACAGATGATCATCGTAAATTAACAATGAACTTATTTCTCCCTGAAGAAAACAACTTAACGATTCGCTCAATTCAACATCGAGATTTACCCGCCATTGAATCTTTAGTGAATAAATCCCACGAACTCCATCATAGTGGTTCCGCTATTGCTTTGACGAAAGAAATTGAGAATTTTCGGGCTTTTTATAGTGCCATTAAGCTCTTAAGTTTATTTCCGAATCCCGCTCAACATCACTTCTGCATCTATGTAGCCGAACAAGATGAAAAAGTGGTAGGAGCGATTAAAGTCGCCCCGACTAATAGTACCCGTAGCACTTGGCGAGTTGAGCATATTTTGGTTGATCCCGATTATCCGGTCTCTGGAAAGCGCATTGGCTCTCAGCTTTTACGATTCTGTTTTGAAACCGTCTGGGAAGCGAGAACTTGGATTTTAGAGGTGAATATTCATCATAAAAATATCTTAAGTCTTTATCGGCGTAATGGTTTCCAACCCTTAGCTCAGTTTACCTATTGGTCGATTGCTCCTGAAAAATTACAAGAATTAGAGCAACACGAGCCGAAATTACCGAATTTGTTGCCCATTAATCATGCTGATGCTCAACTCCTGTATCAACTAGATACCGTTTCTATGCCCCCCTTGCTACGACAAGTGTTTGATCGGCATATCAAAGACTTTCAATCTAGTTTGCTTGATCTGGCAATAAATCGGATTCAACAGTGGCTCGGAAGCAAAAAACAGACCCAAGGCTATGTCTTTGAACCGCAGCGTAAAGCCGCGATCGCGTATTATCAACTAACTCAAGATTACGACCATCCGCTCCCAAGTGAAGCTAAACTAACTGTTCATCCTGCTTATACATGGCTCTATCCTGAACTTCTGGCCAAAATGGCGCAAGCGGTGAGTAAAACTGAGAATAACTCCCTGCTTCTGGCCTCTGCTGATTACCAGCCTGAAAGAGAAGAATACCTCGAACAAATTGGCGCGGAACGAGTGGAACATACCCTCCTTTTATCCCGTTCCGTCTGGCACAAATTACGAGAAGCCCCCTCTTCCTCCCTCGAAAAACTACAACTCTCTGGCGTTTTACAAGGACTACGCCCCGGGCGCACTCCTATTCCTAGCCGCCTACCTTGGCTTAATTCTTCTGACAATGAACTTTATCGCGAAAATGGCAATCAAGACAGCATCAATCTAGACTCTGGGGAAGGAGAAGAAGATTGAAAGAAAAGTTATCGGCTTTAGGGTTAGACATTGGAAAAAAACGCATTGGTGTTGCCGGTTGTGATGGCACAGGGTTAATTGCCACTCCCATTATGACTATTAACCGCACAGGGTTCGCCGCTGATCTTTATCAGTTTACCCATCTCATTAACCAACGTCAGGTTAAAATTTTAGTCATTGGTTTGCCCTATGCTCTAGATGGAACGTTAGGCTCACAAGCACAACGGATTCAAACTTATGGCAAACGTTTGGAAAAAGCTCTTAAACTCCCCACAGAATACGTAGATGAGCGTCTAACCTCCATTGAAGCCGAAAGCTACCTCAAAACGAAAAAAGGATTTTCTCCGCGTCGAGATAAAGCCCAAATTGATGCCTATGCCGCTGCCATTATCCTTCAACAGTGGCTCAATGAGCGTCGCCAAAATTGTTGATCCTCAAAAATTATCCTTAATATGTTAAAATTAAGAGTCGCATTGTTGCCAATTTAAAGCTAGTTAAGTAAAAACGCAAAAGCATAATGAGTCTAAGCCAAGAAAACAAACAAGAAATCATTAATAATTATCAAGTTCACGAAACCGACACTGGCTCCACAGAAGTCCAAGTCGCTATCATGACAAAACGCATTACCCGTCTAACCGAGCATCTTAAGCACAATAATCAAGATCACGCCTCACGTCGAGGGCTACTACAACTCATTGGTCATCGTAGAAGTTTGTTATCCTATTTACAGAAAGAAGATCAAGAACGCTATCAAAACTTGATTAAACGCCTTGGTATTCGTGGCTAACTCTAATCTATATCGCTATGGCTTCTCAATCAGAAGAACAACAAGCAAACTTACCCTTTGAGCCGACGAGAAAACGGAAAAAAAAGGAAAAAACGACCTCGGTAAACGCGACTGAGAAATCAAAGTCTGAACCCTTATCTCATGAGCAAAAAAAAAGCGGGGAGGCTTCTCTGTCTGCCATTCCAGAAGAAGTCAGTCAGCGCATGGTGCGTCGGATGGCTTTCTTTTCAGGGATTCCCACTAGCTTGGGAATTGCCAGCTTTTTTGTCTTTTACTGGATTGTTTCAAAAGACTTGCTTGAGCTTCCTCCCTACACCGTTGTTTTGGTGAGTATGGGCTTATTTGGACTTGGTGTCTTAGGACTCAGTTATGGACTAATCTCAGCGTCTTGGGATGAAGGGCGACTCGGAACAAGGTTCGGTTGGGAAGAGTTTAAAGCTAATACTAAGCGACTGATATCGGCTTGGCGCAGTGCTAGACAATAATCTTGCGCCTAAAAATTCAAAGATTTTGTTAATTGAAAATCAGCTTAAAATTGGCAAAGATAGATCCTATAAGCTGATTTAAGAAGAAAAACAACAAGGACTTGTAATAACTATGATCATTGTCATGAAGGTTGGCTCGCCAGAAGCCGAAATTAACCGAATTTGTGAGGAGTGTAAAGAGAAAAATTTAACCCCAGAAAAAATTGTTGGTCACCATAAGGTGGTCATTGGTTTAGTGGGGGAGACTGCGTCCATGGATCCCCTGCAACTCCAAGAAATAAGCCCTTGGATTGAAAGCGTAATGCGAGTCGAACAACCCTTTAAGCGGGCGAGCCGAGAGTTTCGTCATGGTCAGCCTAGTGAGGTGGTCGTTGAGACTCCGAATGGGGCTGTGACATTTAGTGAAAATCACCCTGTTGTTATCGTCGCCGGTCCTTGTTCCGTTGAAAATGAGGAAATGATTGTAGAAACAGCGCAATCAGTGCAAGCCTCAGGGGCGAAGTTTCTACGCGGTGGTGCTTATAAGCCTCGGACTTCTCCCTACTCCTTTCAAGGTCATGGGGAAAGTGCTTTAGGGCTATTAGCGGCTGCCCGAGAAGCCAGTGGCTTGGGTATTATCACTGAAGTCATGGATACTGCTGATGTGGAAAAAGTGGCAAAAGTTGCTGATATCCTACAAGTAGGCGCCCGGAATATGCAAAACTTCCCGCTACTGAAAAAAGTCGGTTCTCAGGAGAAGCCGGTTTTACTTAAGCGCGGTATGTCGGGAACCATTGAAGAATGGTTAATGGCGGCTGAGTACATTTTAGCTGCAGGAAATCCCCATGTTATTCTCTGTGAACGGGGAATTCGCACCTTTGATCGCCGTTATACTCGCAATACCCTTGATTTATCCGTAGTGCCTGTTTTACGGTCTTTAACTCATTTACCAATTATGATTGATCCTAGCCACGGAACAGGAAAGTCAGAGTATGTCCCGGCGATGGCAAAAGGCGCGATCGCGGTTGGAACAGACTCTCTCATGATTGAAGTCCATCCCAATCCCTCTAAAGCATGGTCTGATGGCGCACAATCTCTCAATCCCGCTGCATTTGATGAGTTAATGGGTGATCTCGCTGTTATTGGCAAGCCTTTAGGGCGTTGGGAAACTTCTCCTGTAGCAGTGGGCTAAACTGAGGCTTTTGCCGAGGTAGGTGTTTACTTACTTACCTTTTCCATAAATTCATCGGTTGCCAAGGGGGCGGTTGCACTGAGTTCTAACTCGGGGTGATCGCCCTGAATTTGTTCTAGGTTCCATTGATTTTTAAATAACAGAACTGGACGTTCCCAAAGGTCTTTGACCACTGCGGTATTAAATAACCGTCCAGCTTTATCTAGGGCTTCCCATCCCCCTCTCACCCATCGCGCTACTTTATAGGGAAGCATTTCGAGGCTCGTTTCTACCCCATATTCATTTTCCATCCGATATTGGACGACTTCTAGCTGCAGTTGTCCCACTGCTGCCAGAATGGGATCGCGTTTGCTTTCGTCTTTAGAATACATAATTTGAATTGCGCCTTCTTCCCGTAATTCGGTAACCCCTTTATGGAATTGTTTGAACTTGGAAGGGTTGGGGTTTTTTAGATAAGCAAATAACTCGGGAGAAAAACAAGGAATGCCCTCATAGATCACTTTTTTGCCCGTATAAACGGTGTCGCCAATGGCAAAGACTCCCGGGTTATTTAAGCCAATTACGTCTCCGGGATAAGCATTTTCAATGGAGTTGCGATCTTGGGCAAAGAGTTTTTGAGGACGAGATAATCGGACTGTTTTCCCTGTACGAGCATGATTGACGTTCATGTCTTTTTCAAACTTGCCTGTACAAACCCGAATAAAGGCAACGCGATCGCGATGTTTGGGATCCATATTCGCTTGTAACTTAAAGACAAAGCCCGTAAATTCAGGATAAGTGGGATCAATTTTTCCCTGTGAAGAATGATGCGCTTCTGGGGGTTGAGCATAGTCTAAAAAGGCATCTAAAAACAGTTGCACCCCAAAGTTGGTCATCGCACTACCGAAAAACATGGGGGAAAGTTCCCCGTTATGGATTCTTTCGAGATCAAACTCGGGGGCTACTTCTTCAATGATTTCAATTTCATCTTTGAGTTGGAAGTAAAGTTCTTGATCTAAGACTTCCTCAATTTTGGGATCATGGAGAGAAATAACTGTGGTTTCGGCTTGGCTACTACCATGGGCCGTACGCTGAAACAGATGGATTTCTTGATGACGCCGATCATAAACCCCTTGAAAGCGATCCCCCATACCGATGGGCCAATTAACGGCGTATGTTTGTAAGCCTAATTCTTGCTCAATTTCGTCAATCAGTTCTAAGGGGTCTCTTGCGGGGCGATCCATTTTGTTAGCAAAGGTAAAAATAGGCAGCGATCGCATCCGACAGACTTCAAATAGCTTGCGAGTTTGCGGTTCTAGCCCTTTGGCTGCATCAATCAGCATTACCGCATTGTCTGCTGCTGCTAGCGTGCGATAAGTATCTTCACTAAAATCTTGGTGTCCAGGGGTATCTAACAGATTAATTTGAAAGTTTTGATAGTCAAATTGTAAAACTGTGGAGGTAATAGAAATTCCCCGTTGTTTTTCCAGTTCCATCCAGTCTGAGGTGGCTTCTCGTTGCGCTCGTTTTGATTTAACTGCCCCGGCTTGATGAATTGCGCCCCCATAAAGGAGGAGTTTTTCTGTGAGGGTCGTTTTCCCTGCATCAGGGTGGGAAATAATCGCAAAATTACGTCGGGATGCAACGGCTTGTTGGAGTTCTTCTTCCATGGGAGATGTTGACATATAAATATGTTTCTAGCTTGAAATTATTGCCTAGGTATCATCGATCCGATCGCTTTTCCTGATGATTGTTTGGTGTAGCGAGGAGGAAAAGCAGGTGCGGCAGGACTCGAACCTGCGACAAACGGATTAGAAGTCC
>JBKHER010000007.1:0-18623 GCA_046540715.1 Halothece sp. | reverse complement strand
GTAGTAGAAACTTTAAATCTGATTATTTGTTAACTGGTCACTGATTAATCACGCCTTCTTTTTCTAAAACTTTTGCCAATCGTAACAATAATGCTTCATTATAGGGAGAAGTAATAATTTGTACGCCTAAGGGTAAATCCGCAACGCCATAAACGGGAACTGATAACACAGGTAACCCGACAAAGGAAATGGGTTGGGTAAATCGTCCTAAATGAGGGCGCACTTCTACCGTTTCCCCAGCGATGGTAATGGTTTTTTCTCCCGATTTGGGTGCAACGCAGGGAGTGGTTGGCGCAAGAATCACATCAACTTGCTGAAAAACTCGCCGTAATTGCAGGCGATACCAACTGCGAAACTTTTGGGCTTGATGATACCATTGACTTGGCATTAATGCCCCTGCAAAAAACCGATCGCGCGTTGCCGGATCAAAGTCTTGGGGACGAGATTTTAAGGCGGCTAAATGTTGGGAAGCGCCTTCGGTAGCAGTAATTAAATAGGCGGCTGCTTTGGCGCGATCAGATTCAGGAATCGTCACTCGTTTTGATGTCCCTAAAATATCGGCAATTTTTTCTACCGCCCGAAGTGCTTCCGGTTCGGCCCCTTGTGCAAAATAGCCAGCCGCGATCGCGACTCGTACATCTTGAATCCCTAAATTTAACTGCGGGAGACAAGGTTCCGGGGGATGACGGGTAGAAACGGGATCGGCGATATCTTCTCCCTGTAATAAATCCATAACCGTTGCTAAATCCCGCACCGATCGCGCAAAAACTCCAATTTGATCCAGACTATCACTTAATAAAACCGTTCCCGCCCGAGAGAGTCGCCCATAAGTGGGTTTTAGCCCATACACGCCACACAACGCCGCCGGAACGCGCACCGAACCATTAGTATCTGATCCCAACGCTAAGGGAATTAACCCTGAAGCCACCGCTGCTGCAGAAGCCCCAGAAGAGCCTCCAGCCATTCGCGAAGGATCATGGGGATTGGGAGTTACGCCATAGTGAGAGTTTTCTGTGACAAAGCCATAGGCATATTCATCCATATTTAACGCACCGACTAAGACTCCCCCAGCTTGCTTTAAACGCGCGATCGCGGTTGCATCTTTGGCAGCAGGTGGGTGATCAGCGTTAATTTTTGCCCCAGCTAGCGTAGTAATTCCCTCAATGTCAAATAAATTTTTAACCGCAAAGGGAACCCCTGTTAAGATTCCCAACGGATTCCCTTGCTTAATCTGTCTGTCAATGGTGTGGGCTTGCTGTTGAGCAGACTGGTGGGTAATCGTAGTAAAACAATTCCGTGCGGGGTTTTCTTGTTCAATGCGATCTAGGGTTGCTAGAATAATGTCGGTTGCTGTAGTCTGATGATGACGAATTGCCTGCGCGATCGCGACTGCATCTAAGGCTTTCCAATCTGCATCCATAGGGGAATCCCCCAACTGCTTTACTTGCATGACTATACCATCATTTTCCCTTTAACGGTCATTCTCATTAATTTGCTGGTTCCAAGCACTCGACTGCAATAAACGCATTTCAATGCGACGGCGACGTTCATCATCACTGGTTTCAGTGGAAGTATCAAGGGTATAATCAGGATTTAACATTTGACCGGCGGAATAGGGAAGGAAGTATTCAATTTCTTCTAAACGTCCATTTTCCTGTGCTTGTCTAAGATAACTTACAATTGATAAAGCTCGCATCATTCCTAAATCAAGGTTACTTCCTGGCACTAAACTTTCATGTTCTTCTTGTCCAAAGGCGGCAATTAATTCTTCATCTAAATTAGAACGCCCACCATCAACAGATAAATTATCAGTGTGACCAATAATTTCAATCGTGTCACAATTACAACGCTCACTTTCCTCTTCTAACATCGGAATAATCTCCTCATCGAGAGCATCTTGAAAAGAATCAGAAATTTCTGCTGAACCCACAGGAAACCGATACGTTTGTTCCCGTTCGGATAACACAATTAAAGGCGGCGCTTCTGGGGTTTGATCAATAATTGCTCTAGCTTCTTCTAATTCTTCCTCTAAATTGGCAAATTCTTCAATTTCCGATTCTGCTTCTACTAACTGTTCTTCTAAGTCTTCAATTTCCGATTCTGCTGCGGCTAATTCTTCTTCTGTACTTAACAGTTCATCAGCTTTCTCTTCCGCGTCCGCTAATTCCTCTTCCAATTCTGGCACTTGACTGGCGACGCGCTCGGTTTGTAATAAATCAAGGCGTACAAGAACAAAAAAGAGCACGAAAATAAAGGCAAGAAAGGAGAAAATTTCGGAGTATTTTAGGGTCTTAGGATTCATTATAGCACTCCTAATCAGTTATAAAGTCCTGCATTTGATCCCACCCTATTCCCCCCCTTTGAAAAAGGAGGTTATGGGGGATTCCAAACTTGCGGGGGGTAGTTTTGACAAAGGAGATCATATTGCTAGATTGATCGAGGAGTAATACCGTTTTTGACAATTGGCGCTACATTTCCCCTCTTTCCCAAGGGGGCTAGGGGGGATCTGAAGCTAAGAGTTTTTCACAGAAGCAATATATTCTAACAAATTCTCTAATTCTGTCATCAAAGCTCGGGACTCATTGAGATATTGTGCCGTACGACGTGAGGCTTGGGCAACTTCCGATAAATTATTTGTGGCAAGATCACTATTATTTTTGAGTTGAGAGAAACTATCTAAAACTGGTTCTAGCTGTTTCATATCTTGAGTCGTACGGGATAAAAGATTTTCTAGTTCTTGTAATTTGTTAGTGGATTGATTAAATAATTGATTTAAATCTTGGCTAGCTTGACTATTGGTATTCACTAATTCTTGATGGAAGGTTTGCGTTTCTTCCATAATTTTAGCTTGAATATCTTGATGTTTTCTTAAAAGATTTTCTTGTTCTTCTTGTAATTGGCGATAACTGCGATAAACTTGGGTCATCGTACTTAAATAAGCGTTGTGAATTTCTTGAATTGCCCCAGTAAATTCTTTAATTTCATTCACTAACTGCTGAAACTCAGAGCGAACAATTTTTTTCTCATAATTCTCGCCTAAACTAGAAATTTCTCCGCCTAATAGCCAGCCGACAATACTGGTAGATAACGCACTTCCTAACGGATAAAGCACTTCATTGAGTTGTGCTTGATCAAAATCACCTGTTCCTAAGAGAATGAGTGCTGAAGCAAAGCCAATTAAAGTATGAAGATAGCCAGCAGTTTGAATGCGGTTTCCGGCTTCTTCTTTCAGGGATTGGGGAATGAAGAAAAATCCCCATACCACCAAAATCAATAAATGGGATAAACCGACAATTAATAAAAACTCTGTGGGAACAACTTGACTAATGGCAATAATCATGCCTAGAATAATGCCTAAGACATAAATGAAGGTAAAGCCAGCTAAACTTGATTTCGGGTACTGCATTGGGTTAAGCGTTTAAGTTTCTTTTTTACGATTGTTCATTGTTATAAAATGAGATTTATTTGCTAAATATCTGGGAAACGGATAAAGAGAATTCTGGTAATAATGGGGAAGTTACTTGATCGTCTTCCCTTAGAGTTTTAACAAATATTAATTGTTCTTTTCCTTGATGATAAATTTCTAATTGCTTACTAAATCGATCAATAATCCAATACTCTTGAACCCCACCTTGGGAATAGAGTTTAACTTTCGCTTGTTTATCCCGATAAATATTTCGTTCTCCAGCAGAAAGAATTTCAATAACTAACTCAGGAAATCCTGTGAAATGACCTGCTTCGTCTTCAATTTCTTTTAGTCGCTGGTCACTTACCCAAATTAAGTCTGGGATAACACTATCCAATTGCGAAGAGATAATACTAGGGGAAGCAATGACAAAACCACCGTATTGCTTAGACCATCCATGAAGCGAAGCACTTAGGTTAGTGATAATATGTTGATGTTTCCAATGTGGAGAACGAGTCACAAATAATTCTCCTGCAATAATTTCACGACGAATCTCCTCGTTTTCGGGAAGTGCATCTAAATCGTCAATTGTCCAGCGAACAGGGGAAGTAATAGGATTCATGGGTTAGTCCTAATTGCAGTGACTGATTGGTGATTATAATCTTAATCCTAACGGAAGTTATTTTAAGCGTTTAATTTCTCGATCATCTTTTCTAACTCTTTAATTTTCTTCTGATGCCAAAATTGACGCAATTGGCTTTGCTGCTTTTGATAATTACGGGGTTGGACTTGTTCTAGAATCTCAATCACATCAAGGGCGCGTTTGAAAGCAAAGGCGGTTTGACGGAAGTTTTCTAAATCATGGGTCGCTGCTACTTCGTAAAGAGGGAAATCATTAATCGCTACCGATTCTAACTTATACCCTTGTTCAATTTCCATGAACTCTCGGAAAATACTTTGACACAGCTGTTGCTTCTGCTGGTTGTTTAGTAAGTCTTCATAAGAAAAATTAAGCGCATTGAGAAACGTGGCGACAGCAGTAAAGGGGTCACAATAAGAGAGTAAGTTTTCTAAGCGTTGAGGAAGATAAAAGAGATTAATCTGTTTTAAAATTAGTTCCGCAGTTCGGGTTTTTAAGGGTAAAAGATGACTAGCATCGGATGATTTCAGAAAGGATTGCTGGGGAAATAACAGAGAATGATTTTCCTCTAAAAAGCGTAAATTACTCTCTTCTAAGTTAGAAGTCGGTTCACTATCGCGATTTTGCCATAGTTGTTGGAAAAGTTGGCGCGATTGTGCTAATAACTTATCTCGAAAGGATTGATGGGTCATTAGTCATTTGTTATTTGTTATTTGTTCACTGATTATTGGTCACTGGTTACTGGTTTACGAAGGACGAACAACAAAGGACAAATAAAAAACATCCCCCTTTTGGTAAGGGGGCAAATTAGCGTTTTTAGATATTAAAGATGTGGAAATAGATTCCAGCGACTAAAAAGTTGATCGCCAAAAGGACAATCGCCCAAATCGTGCGAAAGCGATAGGGGGGTTGACCAGACTGGGGAACGGGCATTTTATCGGCAGATGTTTTTGCCATCGTTGTTTCTCCTCTTCGTTATTAAAGTGGTTTACTTGTCTTGAATTAAGCCGCCTCGCCTGCATGATAGGAACTCCGCACAAGAGGACCGGATCGAACATGATGAAATCCCATTTCTTGCGCGATCGCGCCGAGGCGATCAAATTCTTCCGGTGTCCAATATTTTTGCACAGAGCGGTGTTCTAGGGAAGGGCGCATATATTGTCCAATCGTAACGCGATCGCAGTCTATTTCCCGTAAATCTTGTAGGGTCTGAATTACCTCTTCTTCTGTCTCCCCATGCCCCAACATTAATCCTGATTTAGTAGGGATTTCAGGGTCAATTTCTTTCACAATTCTTAATACTTCCAGCGAGCGATCATATTTTGCCCCCCGACGCACGGGCCCCTGTAAACGGGGAACTGTCTCCACATTATGGTTATAACAAGCGGGTTTGGCTTTTACCACAGTTGCGACGCGATCGCGCTGTTTTTGTTGGGAATCTTTACCGCCCCAAAAATCAGGGGTTAAGACTTCAATTCCCGTTTCTGGGGAACGTTTCCAAATTGCCTCCATGGTCTTCACAAACCAACTTGCCCCCCCGTCTTCGAGGTCATCTCTTGCCACTGAGGTTAACACGGCATACTTTAATCCCAACGCCTCCACTGCCTCAGCGACTTTTTCGGGTTCTTCTGGGTCAAGCATCATTGGGGCATGACCTTTATCCACTTGACAAAATGCACAAGCTCTGGTACAAGTAGCCCCCATTAACAAGAACGTGGCAGTCTTATTACTATAGCATTCTCCCCGATTCGGGCAGCGTCCCTCCTCGCAAATCGTATGAATTTGACGCTGTTTAATAATTTGCTGTACTGCTGAGATTTCGCTAGCATTACCAATGGGACGTTTGAGCCAAGAAGGTAACGCCGTAATTTCGGAACGCCATTGTTGTCTCTTGTCACTGTTTACTTTAGAAATATTGACCATCTGAAATTTTTGATTGATTCTCTGAGGTAATTAAGCGATTACAACTTAAGCACCAACACTTTTTAATTATATCGTAGAATTGTTGATTAATTGATTCCCCCCTTTCCAAGAGGGCTAGGGGGATTATTTAATTGATTCCCCCCTTTCCAAGGGGGCTAGGGGGATTATTTACTGTTCATTAAGTTGCCAATTATAAGGAAGATAGCGAATAGAAATGGGTTCAGTTATTGTTATTTTTAAATAGGGTTGAATGTAGTCAGCAATTGAGTGAGAATGCCGCAGAAAATCTTGCTCATACCACTTAAAAATTTGACTACAAAATAAAACCTTGGACTGAGAATCAAATCTCACCTTATCGGGATTATTAATAAAACGAACCGCATCCGCCTCAAGTTGATCATAAACGATGTGAGGTTGATAGGCTTCATTGCGTAAAAGCGGACAGCCAACCGCAGCACAAACTAAGGCAAAATGGATACGAGGCTCTTGCCATTGTTGACGAAGGATTTTATGCTCAATATCATTGAGGCTAACCTGCTGATTGTTGAGTTGATGAACCGACTGAGAAAAGAAGCGCAAGAATGCTAACCAATTCGGAATCCCGAAAATTTTGGGTAAAATGGACGGAATAGGATATTTTTTCAGGATTTTTTTAATGACAAGGGCATTATAAACATTGATGAGAAAAGAGAGACTTTCTGCTTCTGTAAGTTCATTAAGTTGTAAATTCGAGACCATCTTTAACCATTGATCTAATTCCCCTTGGGCTTCTAATTGCCAACGTTGATAATCCACTTGTCCAGATTGGTTAACATATTCTTGAAGTAAACGATCCCAAAGGGAAAAATCAATCATGTTGCGACCTCATATCAAACTTTTAACCCTTCCCTTCAGACAATTAGCATGGATACTAATTAAACAGGGAATCCGTCATAAATTTCCCACTGTCAAACAGCTTAACACAAAAGAATTAGCAACTTGGTTAGAAAAAGAGCCATCGAACCTACAGTTAATTGATATCCGAACTTCCGAAGAATTTACCATGAGTCATCTTCCCCAAGCGCGACATATTCCTGATTTAGAAACAGCGCAAGCTAATGTTAATTCCCAGCTACCGATTATTGCTTATTGTTCAGTGGGATACCGATCTTCTAAACTTGCGGAACAATTACAATCATTAGGATATCAACAAGTTTGGAATTTAGAAGGTTCTATTTTTCAATGGCATAATGAAGGTCGAACCTTATATCGTAATGGAGAGGAAACTAAACTCATTCATCCCTATAATTCCTTTTGGAAGTGGTTGTTAAAATAGCGAGAAAAATATTAACGATGTTTATTAATAAAGCAAAACTGATTCCTGTCTTAGATATCTATTTAATTCAACAACTGATTCCTCCCTTTTTATTTGGCGTAGGAGCATTTACCTCAATTGGCATTTCTGTGGGAACGGTTTTTGAGTTAGTGAGACGAGTTGCTGAATCAGGCTTACCCTTAACTGTTGCTGCCCGTGTTTTCTTATTAAGTCTGCCAGAATTTATTGTTTTGGCATTTCCGATGGCTACCTTATTAGCCACTTTAATGACTTATAGTCGTTTATCAAGTGATAGTGAAATTATCGCTTTGAGAAGTGTCGGAATCAGTATTTATCGGTTAGTGATACCTGCTTTAATGATGAGTTTATTAATTACAGGGATGACATTTACGTTTAATGAATTACTCGTTCCTGCAGCTAATTATGAAGCAAGAACTACTTTAGAAGAGGCTCTAGGTGGCGAAACTCCTGCATTTCGAGAGCGCAATATTCTTTATACCGATTATGGGAAAGTGCAACAGTCTGATGGGAGTCAAGAAGAAGTCTTAAAGCGACTATTTTACGCGGAACAATTTAATGGAGAAGAAATGCAAAAAATAACGGTTATCGAACGCAGTCGTGATCAGATTAGTCAAATTATTAATGCTCAGTCAGCTACTTGGAATCCTAGTATTAATAAGTGGGATTTTTATAATGGAACCAGTTATGTCATTGCCCCTAATTCTTCTTATAATAATGTGGTTAAATTTGAACATCAAGAGTTAAATTTACCGAGAACGCCGATAGAGTTAACAGAGAAATCCCGCGATTATGGGGAAATGAATATTGCTCAATCTCTGGAAAAATTAGAATTAGTGCGGTCAACTGGTGATGAAGAAGAAGTGCAAAAATTAAAAGTGAGAATCCAACAAAAAGGATCATTACCCTTTGTTTGTTTAGTGTTTGGCTTAGTGGGGGCTGCGTTAGGAACAAGTCCTAAAAATACAGGACGCGCCACCAGTTTTGGCATTAGTGTGTTAATTATTTTTGGCTATTATTTACTGGCTTTTATTACGGGAGCAATAGGACAATTATCACTATTATCTCCGTTTATGGCGGCGTGGATTCCCAATTTTTTAGGGTTTGGGATCGGTGGGTGGTTACTCTTTCGAGCTGCCAATTAGAATAGGAGTGATTGTTTTTGATAAAAATGCCATGAAATTGAAATCTATTTTATCTGCTTTTTTAATAACTGCCATTAGTTTTACAGCTTTTTTTGCGAATCCTGCCCTAGCGAGTAATTCTGTCCAAGTGGCGAGTATTTTCTCTTTTTCTGGAGAACAACCGGATAACCTTGGGGTGGAAAATGGGAAGCTAGCCAACTGTCCGCAAACGCCTAACTGTGTCTCTAGTCAGAGTAAGGATATTAATCATAAAGTTGATCCTTTAATCTACAATTCTTCTCCTGAACAAGCCTTAAAAGAACTAAAAACAATTCTCCAAGATATTGATAATGCCGAGATTATTGAGGAAAAGGATAATTATTTATATGCTCAATTTACCAGCAGTATTATGGGATTCGTTGATGATGTAGAATTTTATTTAAACCCCCAAGCAGAGATCATTGATGTTCGTTCTGCTTCTCGGATTGGAGAATCAGACTTAGGGGCGAATCGTCGTCGGGTTGAGCGTATTCGGGAACAGTTTTCTCAATTGTTTATTGAGTGAAAATTCGGGGAAGACGGTGCTTAAAGCCGCATAAAATCTCCCAAGAAATGGTTCCCAATTCCAGCGCCCAATCCTGAGCAGTGAGGGTGTGTTCCCCTTGCTTTCCGATTAGGGTGACAATGTCTCCCAGTTGAACGGATTCACAATTGGAGAGATCTAACATGAGTTGATCCATGGTAATTGCCCCAATTTGGGGGACTTTTTTTCCGTGTAATAAGACTTCGAGACGGTTTGATAAATTACGGGGAACGCCATCGGCGTAGCCAATCCCTACCACGGCGATGGGAGTCGGTTGCTTGGTGACAAATTGATGTCCATAACTAACGCCTGCGTTGGCGGGAAGTTCTTTAATTTGTGTGATCCGGGCTTTGACTTCTAAAACGGGTTGCAGAGGGGAATTTAAGGCTAACTGGGGGGAAGGAGATAAGCCATAAAGGGCTAACCCCACCCGCACTAAATCATAGTGACAACTGGAATCACGAAGGGTGGCAGCGGAGTTGGCAAGGTGGAGACAAGGAGGCGTGAAGCCGATCGATTTTAATTGCGCGATCGCGCTTTCAAATCGTTCTTGTTGCACCGCCATAAATGTATCCTTGTTCTCATCAGCAGTAGCTAAATGAGAATAGACACTTTTAATCTCTAATTCTGGAAATTCCTGCACACAACGAACAAAGGAAACCGCATCTTCCCACAGCACTCCTAAACGAGACATCCCCGTGTCTAATTTCAGATGCACGGATAAGGTGGTGTCTAAGGTCTGTAACGTTTCCCCAAAACGTCGGGCTTGTTGCACTGAACATAAAGTGGGTTCTAAATTCCACGTTACTAGGGCTTGAATTTCTTCTACGGTATTGATCGCCCCTAAAACGAGAATGGGAGCCTGAATTTCAGCTTGTCGTAACTCAATTCCCTCCTGTAGGGTGGCCACCGCTAGAGCCTCTCCCCCTGCTTCTAAGACGGTTTTAGCAACTTTGACTCCCCCATGTCCATAGGCATCAGCCTTGACCACCGCCATGAGGCTTGTCTGAGGAGAGAGATGCTGTTTAATGGCGTTGACATTTTGTCGCAAAGCGGTTTCATTAATTTCAATCCAAGCCCGTTGGGTAGCGTGACTGGTTTCATGCGCCCGAATTAGTTGAGAGGCTTTGAATGTCGCTTCTAAATCTAGATCGGTGTCTCGACTCAAGACCATAATTCACTCCTCACTCAAAAACATAATATCTAAATCTGGTCTTAACCATACCTTAGTTATGTTATTATTGCCTTAAAGGGAGGACGGTAAATTAGCCGTTCGTTTAAAATTAAAACAAAGTCGCAGATTACACCTTCGGGAAACGGAAGGTGCAGCTTGCGGCCCTTGGTTAAGTTAACATCAAAGTTTAATTGATTATGGCACAGCGGACTTGGTTAGGTGATATTCTCAAACCCCTAAACTCTGAATACGGAAAAGTGGCTCCCGGTTGGGGAACAACTCCTGTAATGGCTGTTTTTATGGGGCTATTTTTTGTCTTTTTACTGATTATTTTACAGATTTACAATTCTTCTCTCTTGATTGAAGGATTTGAAGTTGATTGGAAAAGTATTACTCAGTAATTAAACAGATAATTCAATTGAAACCCGGGAGATGCACCGGGTTTATTTTTTTTTATTTGCGAGCAATTACCCAAATGGCATGGATCAAGCCAGGAATATATCCCAATAGGGTTAGCACAATGTTGATCCAAAAGTCAATGCCAATTCCCACTTGTAAAAATACGCCTAATGGGGGAATAATTACTGATAAAATAATTCTGATTAAATCTGCCATGATTATTACCTCCAAATATCAGTTACGCTGATATAATAGCTTAGTTTTTGATTAGGGAGGGTTAATCTTGTTGAGATTGTCGTCCAAGTTCATAAACCCCACACGCGATACAGGCTAAAAGTCCCATGCTAATCGCCCAGCTACGTCCGAGAGTTGCTTCCACCCCATAATTGCAAAGGATACCGATGCCAAGAAAGGGGAAAATTGTAAAAATTGAGGCATAAAAGGCGTTTTGAGATTCTCGGGCTTCGCGAGTGCGTTCAAATTCCTCGACCGAAAAATACAGGGAGCGCTCGGCAAAATTAAACCAGCGCATTAACTGTGTCATTAGCCAATCCCGCACAGAAGAGAGACTCAAATAGAGAGCAAATGCCCAGAGAGTAACCCCAGCTATGGTAGTCGTATCTATATTAATTCGGGGAAGCATTTCAAGCATGATCAAAAGATTTTTTTCTTTAAAATAATGTTGTATCGCTTCACGAATTTTAACAAAATTTTTTAGGTCGTGGGTTGCCTAGGGCTTGGTGGCAGATTACACCTTCGGAAAACGGAAGTTGCCCCCTGCGACCGTAACCAATAACAAACTTCACCGATAATTGGACTTTTGAGCCAGCCCTACCTAGTGAATTGTTTTTCTACACTTTTTAAAAGTTTTTCCATAGACTGAGGACGACCCAAGACAATTTCGGTGGCGATTTCTTGGAGAAGATCATGGAGAGGGGGAGATTGTTCTAATTGTTGCGGTGAGGTCAGGGCGATAATGGGTAATTTCTTAATCTGACTTAGCTGTTTTAATCTTTCCATCATGTCTGAGGAAGGTTCGACTCCTTCTAAGTCTAGGAAAATCAAATCTGTTACTTCTTGCTGAATTTGATGATAAATTTCTGTCCATGAGGCGGACAGAAAACTACGATAGCCGGCGGTATTTAAGTATTGAATAAATGCTTTTAGCCATTCTGAATCGTTGGCAATGGCGGTATTGAGTTTTTTCCCATCAACGACCACAATCTGGGGAATGGGAGAGCTAGGGGAGGGATTAATCCCGGCGGCGAATTGTAGAACCGACCACAGGGTTGGTGAGGAGTAACTGGGGTTAAGGTCTAAACAGGGATAGACGGAGAGATTACCCACTTGATGGGCTAATTGGGCAGTTGTGGTGTCAAGACAAACCACGGGAAGATGAGGAAGGGTGTCTTGTTCGCTAATTTCGGTGATAAACGATTGCGGAATATTCTCTCCTGTGAGGAGTAAAACATCAGGATGCCAAATCCGTTGTAAGAGTTCCGCTTGTTCAGGATCATCGGCTTCTAGAATGCGATAGTTGATGTTTTTAAGGTTTTGAGGCGGCAGGTTTAACATTTCTGTCACGGGATCTGGTTTCAGAGGGGTGTTGGTTGGGCTATAGTGCAGTCGTAAAACGGTTAAATGTTTGCGATACAGCGATCGCGGCGCGGCACAAGCTAAAAGGGCATCTTGCAGGCAATTGGTTTCGACAGGTAAAGTGAGAAAGGCATCAGCGCCGTTACTCAGGGCTTGTTCTTTTTCGCCGCGAGTGGCGGTGAGAATAATGGGAATATGGTAGCTATTGGGATGAGATTTGAGAAGGGTGAGAACATCCCAACCTGAGAGGAGGGGTAAAACGGAATTCAGTAAGATGGTACAGGGTTGAAAGGTACGGGCTTTGACTAGGGCTTCTGTTCCCGATCGCGCGATCGCGACCCGATACCCTAATTCCCGCAATTTTTGTGTCAAATTATTCACATATCGCGGCACGGCTTCCACCACTAAGACTAATTTTTTCACGCCGCGATCGGATCCAGTTTGGGCGTTTAAGGATTTTTGGGCTGGGGTGGGTGGGAGTAGTAAGGTAAACTGCGATCCCTTACCACTTTCAGAAATAAAAGACACATCACCGCCATGGGCGTGGGCTAACCGTTGGGTTAACACTAATCCTAACCCTGTTCCCGAAAATTGCCGCGTCATGGGGTCTTCCAGTTGTTGAAATTTCTGAAAAATGAGATGCTGGGATTCTTCAGGAATGCCAATGCCAGTGTCCCACACTTTAAAAGCAATCCAACCATCCCACTGATTGACTTCTAGCCCAATTTCCCCTTCTTCTGTGGTAAATTTGCGAGCATTGGAGAGTAAATGCACCAGCATCTGTCGTAGGCGCAACTCATCAGCAACCATGGTGTCTAATCCAGATTCAATATGGAGAGTAAACTGGGCTTGTGATTCTGGAGTTTGCTGTTGGGCTTGGTCATAAGCGCGATCGCAGACTGTTTTTAAGTCCACCGCCTCTGGATGTAATTGTAACTGTCCCGTTTCCAAACGGGCTAAATCCAATAAATCATTCACCAAATTCATCAACTGGCGACCACTTTGATAAATTTGATTCACATAGCGTTGTTGCCGTTCATTTAATGCCCCAATACTATTTTGGTTTAATAAATTAGATAAGCCCACAATTGCGGTTAGGGGACTTTTCAACTCATGGGTAATACAAGCGAGAAATTCATCTTTAAGGCGATTTAACTGCACTAAGTCCGCATTCTTCGCTGCTAACTCCCTACATAATTGTCGCTGTTCCGAAATATCGGTGGCTAACACTAAAAATAAAGACCCGAATACAGTATTCGGGAGATTCAGAGTAATAAATTGCCACACCCCCGAAGTTTTCCCTTGCATCGCAGTTGTCCCTGATAAGGGAAATAAGGGACAGTTTTTGCTTTCCTCTTCCTGTACCCTCGAACCTTGAGAAATAATATTACACCACTGTTTTTCGCTTTCCTGCTTGGGATCAACGCTTAATAAGCAACAGTTTTCCCCATGGGAACAAATTTTTTCACGCCAATGGGCATTTTGATGAATGGGTTTCCCTTTTTCTGTCTCCAGCATCAAAGGGAGGGGAAGTTTCTCCAAAAAATCTAATAACGGACTAATTTGTTCTTGAGAGGGCGTTTTTAGGGCTTTTTCCCTCAGAAGTAACTGTAAAATCGTCTCGGTGTCTAGTTCCCCTTTTAATTTTCCCCTGTCATCTACGACGAGAATTTTCTCCTCCCTACTTCCCTGTTCGAGATCACCAAGCAATGCATTTAACTGAGACTGTTCAGAAACAGTAGTTACAGGAGATAATAAGCTATGGGAGTACGGTCGATCCCCTTGGTAACGCCAAGCGGTTAAGGCTGAGATCAAGCCTAGAGGGTGCCTGGCTTCATCAACAACAACCATAAAATTGCTGTTGTATTCTTGACAAAGCTGAAGGATGGTTTCTAAGCGTTCTGGAGGCTGACAATGAGGAATAAACTTGATCAATTTTTCGAGAGTCGGATCATAGTCTGACATGAGATGCTTCGGTCAATTATTCTCTGCGATTTTCTCAGAAGTGGAAAAATATAGAACTCGCTGCTGTTTGATCCTCCTTTTGTTTCCTTAAAATGTTAAATTTTTATAAAGGGCTGTTCCAAGTAGGATGGATGATTTTTGATCACTCTGTTTTAATTGTTCAGCTTTTAGCCTGTTCTTTAGTAATTCTTTTAATTTCACCTTGTCTGCTCAACTGTATCTTTGTCTATTGACCACTCGTAATGATATTGTAAAGTCTCTAGAAGAGATTTTAAGCGAAGATCACTATCATCTTCAGGTGTTTAACTCCTCTGATGCCTTTTTAGGATATCTTTTGGATCAAAGACAGCACATTGATTGCTTAATTTTGCATCAAGAACCAGCCTTTAAGGGGCTACTAAATGAGTTTCAAACTGAGAGGAATCTCCTCCCAACGGTGATGCTACTAGAAGCAAATGAAAATAATTATGACCAACAGTCAGAGCAAGCGCCTTCCGTTGAAGAAGACGTAACCTCTGACTTAGTTTATCATCCCGCTCAAGTGGAGGTTTCGGTGGAGAAGCTATCAGAAGTTCCTAGCGCGATCGAGCTTGCAATAAGGGATTTCCTAAAACTGACCCCCAGCTCAACCCCACAAATTCAGGTAGAAGAGTTTAATCAATTTTTAACAATTAAGCAACATCGTTTAGCAGAGAAACTACAAGAGCGACTAGGATATAAAGGAGTGTATTATAAACGGAATCCGCAAGATTTTTTTCGCAATCTCAATTCATCTCAAAAAGATCAGTTACTACAGGAATTAACTGAAGAATACCGCCTCATTCTTTTAGAATATTTTAATTCTGCTAATGATGTCAATAGCCGAATTGATAAATTTGCAACTCAAGCTTTTTTCGCTGACTTGTCCGTTTCAACCATCATGGAAATTCACATGGATTTAATGGATCAGTTTTCTCAACAATTAAAGCTCGAAGGTCGCAGTGATGAAATTCTTTTAGATTATCGTTTAACCTTAATTGATATTGTTGCTCACTTATGCGAAATGTATCGCCGTTCTGTCCCCACAAAAGCCTTTCAATAAATTAACATATTAAGTTATAATTAAAGTAAATACAGCAATATGATCTCATTTGTAAAAAGCAGCTTAACTTCAGATCCCCCCCTCCCCCCCTGATCTCAGGGGTGAATTAAAGGGGGGTACATCTGATTTAGGAGTGCTATAATTCTCTTTTTTCTCCTATTATTCTTCTATTTATATGAGTCAATCTTCTAAAAGAACTTATGTCCTGAAACTTTATGTCGCTGGTAATACTCCAGAATCAGTCCGCGCTCTCAATACCTTAAAAACAATCCTAGAAAAAGACTTCCAAGGAGTGTATGCTCTCAAGGTGATTGATGTTCTCAAAAACCCCCAACTTGCTGAAGAAGATAAAATTTTAGCCACCCCAACCCTAGCCAAAGTTTTACCACCCCCTGTTAGAAAAATTATTGGCGATCTTTCAGATCGAGAAAAAGTCTTGATTGGTTTAGATTTATTATATGAAGAAATTGGCAACGAACAAGAAGAAGATTTCCCAGAATAGCAATTATTTTTGCTAATAAACTAAGACGTAATTGATAGCCTCGTAATTATAATGAGTCAGTTAGAAAATCAGGAACAAAACCCAACCAATAAAACCAAACAGAGTATTCAGAAAATCCGCACCATGATTGAAGGTTTTGATGAAATTAGTCATGGTGGGATTCCCATTGGTCGCACAACTTTAGTTAGTGGAACATCTGGAACTGGAAAAACACTGCTTGCTATTCAATTTTTATATAATGGCATTAAAGAATTTGATGAGCCAGGGGTTTTTGTTACCTTTGAAGAATCTCCAGCAGATATTATTATTAATGCCAATAGTTTTGGTTGGGATTTACAGGGCTTAATTGAGGAAGGAAAATTATTTATTCTTGATGCCTCTCCTGATCCTGAAGGTCAAGAAGTGGTGGGCAATTTTGATTTATCAGCACTAATTGAGCGCATTCAATACGCGATTCGTAAATATAAAGCGAAACGAGTTTCCATTGATTCAGTAACAGCAGTTTTTCAACAGTATGAAGGAGTAGGGTTAATTCGTCGCGAAATTTTCCGACTGGCAGCCCGCTTAAAACAAGTCGGTGTAACTTCGATTATGACCACAGAACGAGAACATGAATATGGCGCTGTGGCAAGATTTGGGGTGGAAGAATTTGTGTCTGATAATGTTGTCATTGTTCGCAATGTTTTAGAGGGAGAACGTCGCCGCCGCACCATCGAAATTCTTAAATTACGGGGAACCACTCACATGAAAGGAGAGTATCCATTTACCATTAATAAAGATGGAATTAATATCTTCCCCTTAGGTGCAATGCGTCTCACGCAACGGTCATCTAATGAACGGGTTTCTTCTGGAATTGCTACCCTTGATGGAATGTGTGGTGGTGGTTTCTTTAAAGATTCAATTATTCTCGCCACAGGCGCAACTGGAACGGGAAAAACTTTGTTAGTGAGTAAGTTTTTAGAAGAAGGCTGTTTAAAAGGGGAACGAGTAATCTTATTTGCTTATGAAGAATCTCGCGCCCAGTTATCCCGTAATGCTTATTCTTGGGGGATTGATTTTGAAGACTTAGAAGAAAAAGGGTTATTAAAGTTACTTTGTACTTATCCCGAATCAGCAGGGTTAGAAGATCATTTACAGGCGATTAAATCGGAAATTGAAGAGTTTAAACCCTCAAGAATTGCTATTGATTCGCTTTCGGCGTTAGCAAGAGGCGTTACCGAAAATGCGTTTCGACAGTTTGTGATTGGGGTAACGGGTTACGCTAAGCAAGAAGAAATTACAGGCTTTTTTACCAATACAACGGATCAATTTTTAGGCTCCCATTCCATTACCGATTCCCATATTTCTACTATCACCGATACCATTATTATGCTTCAATATGTAGAAATTCGCGGAGAAATGTCGCGGGCAATTAATGTGTTTAAAATGCGCGGTTCTGGCCATGATAAAGGGATTCGAGAGTATATTATTGATGAAGATGGCCCCGAGATTAAAGCCTCCTTCCGTAATTATGAACGGATTATTAGCGGCGCACCGACTCGGATTGCTTCTGATGAAAAATCTGAGTTATCTCGAATTGTCGAAGGGGTAAGAGGAAAGTCAGAAGAAGATGCTTAGTTATTTACGAGGAACTGTTATACAGGTCGTGCGGGATACGGGAAGTCGGGTCAAACTGATTTTAGAGGTGAATCAGGTGGGATATGAGGTGCAAATTCCTTCTCGGTTGGGGCGAAAGTTAGAGGAGGAAAATTCAGAGTTAGTTCAAATATTTACCGATCAACAACTTCGTGAAGATCATCTGATTTTATATGGGTTTGAAAGCGGTGCGGAACGAGATTTATTTCGGAAATTAATTGCGGTGAATGGGGTCGGTTCTCAGATGGCGATCGCGCTTATTGATACACTAGGCTTACCCGAATTAGTGGAAGCCATTGTCACCGAAAATACGCAGTTATTAGCAAAAACCCCTGGCGTGGGAAAGAAAACTGCCGAACGCATTGCTTTAGAATTAAAAACCAAACTTGCCCAATGGCACACAGAATCGGGTTTAGTGAAAAAAGGCGATGAAAGTCTTGCGCCAAAGCCAGCAATTCGGGAAGACGTAGAGATGACGTTATTGGCGTTAGGCTATTCTAATGAAGAAATTGAACAATCTTTATCGGTGATTAGTCAAGATTCCTTATTAGCTAAAAATCCTAATCCCGAGGAATGGATTCGTAGCGCGATCGCGTGGTTAAGTCAGTAACAGCTTGGGTAGTTTTTGTAGTTTAACGATGGTGGCGCGATCGCGCTTTCTAATCGGAGTTTGATCAGATATCTGTTAAGTATCTAATACCCTTTTCAAAAAGTTAACCCCCCTTTATCCCCCCAACCCCCCTTCGGAAGGGGGGCTTAGTATTTAGGATGTAGCGCTAATTGTTCAAAATGGGATAAGTATTAGTCCACGTATGGAGATTAAGCTATGCTAAAGCTACAAATTACAAAAGACCAAGTTTTTAGTTTAATCGATCAACTGTCACCTGAAGAACAAAAAGAAATCCTCCAATATCTTATTGAAAAAACAGGGAATCCATTTGATCCCGATGATACTCCTGATGAAATTGCCATAAAGAATCTTGAGGAAGGACTAAAAGAAGCAATTAATGGGAAAACGATTCCTTTATCCCAAATGTGGGAGGGAATTGATGTCGAATGATTTCTCAAGTATCCAAATTCTACTTACCCCTCGCTTTAAAAAAGACCTCGCCGTAACCATCTATTCAAAAGCCGACTGGTCTGACATCCAAAATAAGGTTATTGAAGAGATTATTAAGACATTTGAGAGTTGAGTATGAACCTTCTAGAAAAGAGAGTTGAACTAGTCTAGAAAAAGCGCGATCGCGTGGTTAAATCAGTAA